>DATFVJ010000408.1:0-4284 GCA_035260365.1 Streptosporangiaceae bacterium | reverse complement strand
CGTACTGCTGCTCCCCGTACTGCTGCTCCCCGTAGTGCTCACCGCCGCCGTACTGCTCACCGCCGTAGTGGTCGGGCCGTGGGCCGCCAGCGCCGGAGTACCCGCCGTCGCGCTCACGAGCCGGGTCGTAGCCAGGCCCGCCCGCTTCCCCGGGCCCGGGGTACGGGTCAGGCCGCGCTCCCCCGCCGTACGGGTCAGGACGCGCTCCCCCGCCGTACGGGCCGGGCGGCGGGCCAGGGTACGGGTCGGGGTAAGGGTCAGGCGGCACGCCCGCGTACGGACCAGGCGGTGGCCCGCCCGGGTAGGGGTCAGGCTGTCCGCCGGAACGGGGCCCACCCGGCTGGCGGCCGTACGGGTCCGGGTGTGCGGCCGGATACGCGCCCGGCGGATACGGGTCTGGCGGGTAGGTCTCGGCCGGGTACGGGTCTGGCGGGTAAGGCTCCGCCGAGTACGGGTCTGCCGGGTCAGGCTGTGCCGGGTAAGAATGGGCCGGGTAAGGCTGGGCCGGGTAAGGCTGTGCCGGGTAAGGCTGTGCCGGGTAAGAATGGGCGGCGAACGGCTGCGACGGGTAACGGTCCGGTTCGTAGGACCCTGACCGCGGCCCGGTCGCCGCGCCCTGGGCGGAATCCGGCCGGCCGCCAGGGAAGGGGCCGGTGGCCGCATCCGGGTACGGATCCGGCGGTGCATCCGGATACGGCTCCGGCTCGTTCGACGGCCGTGGTGCGGCGCGGTGCCGTCCACGGCCCCGATCGGGTGGCCCCTGACCCCGTCGATCACGTCCTTCGCTCACGGTGCCACCTCGTGGGATGAGTTCAGGCCAGCTGGTGTGAGTTCGCCTGGCGGCTGTCCGGTGCCCCGCTCGGTGTCGAGCGCGGCCTGCAGCAGCACCGCCGCCGCTGCCTTGTCCACCACCTGCCGCCTGGCCCGCGCGTCCCTGCCGCCCTGGCGCAGGGCATCGTGCGCGGTCACGGTGGTGAATCTTTCATCGAACAGCCGGACAGGCAATGGCGCGAGGCGTGCGGCGAGCCCGGCGGCGAATTCTCGCGCTTGCGCCGCCGCACGTCCTTCGCGTCCCGACAAGGATGTGGGCAGGCCCACGATCACCTCGGCCGCGCCGTGTTCCGCAGCGAGCTTCGCGACGGCGTCCACGTCACCACGGCCACGGCGGATGGTCGCCAACGGCGATGCGAGCACGCCGTCGCGATCGCTGCGCGCCACGCCGACGCGCACCGAGCCGACGTCGATCCCGAGCCGCACTCCGCCTCTCACCGGGAGGTTCGCTGGCTCCGTTGGCTTCGCTGCATTCCCTGCCTGCCCTGGCCACAACATCTCACGCTACGCTCCCAGACGCAGCGGCGTCCGCCGCAGCGCGGCGAACAGCGTCAAATGCCGCGTTGACGGCATCGGGTGCGCCGGGCGCGAGCACCGCACCGCCGCCCTGGGCGACGTCGTCCCTGCCGCCGCCGCCGCCGCCGAGCGCGCGCGCGGCCACCCCGACGAGGGCGCCCGCCTTCAGGCCCGCCGCCCGGCCCGCCTCGTTCACCGCAACCACCACGACCGGCCGGTCCTTGGGTACGCCCGCGAGCACGACGACGCCGGGCCGCCCGGCGGGGAGCCTGCCCCGGATGTCAAGCGCCAGTTCGCGGATTCCGTCGGCCGCGGTGCCGTCAGGCACCCGCCTGGCGACGAACGCCACCGGGCCGGCGTCCTCGGCTTGGCTGGCGAACTGAGCGGCCGAACCGAGCAGCTGCGCGGAGCGGAACTGCCGCAGCTCGCGTTCCGCGTCCCGCAGGCGTGCCATGATCCCGGCCACGCGCTGCGGCAGCTCCTCCTGACGTACCTTGAGCTGCTGCGTGAGCTGGGAGACCAGGACGCTTTCCGTGGCGAGGAAGCGGAAGGCGTCAAGACCGACGAGCGCCTCGACCCGGCGGACCCCTGAGCCGATGGAGGATTCACCAAGAATCTTGATGAGGCCGAGCTGGCCCGACCGCGCCACGTGGGTGCCGCCGCACAGCTCACGCGAGTAGTCGCCCACCTCGACGACCCGTACGTCGGTCCCGTACTTCTCCCCGAACAACGCGAGGGCACCCATGGCGCGGGCGTCCTCGATCGAGGTGTGGAAGGCACGTACATCCAGGTCGCCGATGAGAACCTCGTTGACCTCGTCCTCGACGTCGTGGATCACCGACGGCGGGACCGCGCCGGCGGCGGTGAAGTCGAAACGGAACCGGCCGGGTGAGTTCTCCGAGCCGGCCTGTGCCGCGGATTCGCCGAGCGCGCCGCGAAACGCGCGGTGCACCAGGTGGGTCGCGGTGTGCGACCGGGAGATTGCGCGCCGGCGCTCCACGTCGATCTCCGCGAAGGCCTCGTCGCCGACCCGGATCTCACCCGAGCGGACCTTGCCGCGGTGCACGATGACCCCGGCGACGGGCGACTGGACGTCGAACACCTCGACCTCGGCGCGTCCGCTGCCGGCCGTGATGAGGCCCGCGTCGGCGAGCTGGCCGCCGCCCTCCGCGTAGAAGGGCGTGCGGTCGAGCAGGACCTCGACCTCGGTTCCCGCGCCGGCCGCGGGCACGGGGGCACCGCCGGCGAGCAGCCCGACCACGGTGGCCTCGCTGGCCGACTCGTCGTAGCCGGTGAAGACGACGCTGCCCGAGCGGTCGAGCAACTGGCCGAAGACCGAGACGTCGACGTTGCCTGTCCGCTTACGCGCCGAGTCCTCCTTGGCCCGCTGGCGCTGCTCGTCCATGAGCCTGCGGAACCCCTCCTCGTCCACGGTAAGGCCCTGTTCTGCGGCCATCTCGAGGGTGAGGTCGATCGGGAAGCCGTACGTGTCGTGCAGCTGGAACGCCTGCTCGCCCGCGAGCGCGGCCGAGCCGCGGCGTTTGCTCTCCTCGACCGCCGCTTCGAAGATGGCGGTGCCGGTGCGGAGCGTGCCGAGGAAGGATTCCTCCTCGGCGTCGATCACCGTCTGCACGTGCAGCGCGTCCCTGACCAGCTCGGCGTACTGCTCACCCATGGCCTCGATCGCCGCACCGGAGATCTCGTGCATGAAGCGGTCTTCGCCGCGGGCGCCGCCGCGCTGGCCCCCGGCGAGCAGCCGCAGGTTGCGGATGCTGCGCCGGAGAATGCGGCGCAGCACGTAGCCGCGTCCCTCGTTGCTCGGGATCACGCCGTCCTCGACCAGCATGACCGCGGTGCGCACGTGGTCGGCGACGACGCGCAGCGCGACATCGGTCCTTGGGTCGCGGCCGTATTTGGAGTCGGTCAGTTCGGCGGCCCGGTCGAGAATTTTCCAGGTGGTGTCGATCTCGTAGATGTTGTCGACGCCCTGCAGGATGGTCGCCATCCGCTCGAGGCCCATGCCGGTGTCGATGTTCCTCGACGGCAGTTCCCCGAGGATGGGGTAGCCCTCCTTGCCCGCACCGGGCCCGCGTTCGTACTGCATGAAGACGAGGTTCCAGACCTCCAGGTAACGGTCCTCGTCCACGACGGGGCCGCCCTGTGGGCCGTACTCGGGCCCGCGGTCGTAGAAGATCTCCGAGCACGGGCCGCACGGCCCTGGCAGGCCCATCGACCAGAAGTTGTCGGCCATGCCCCGGCGCTGGATGCGCTCCGGTGACACACCCACCTGGTCCCGCCAGATCCGCAGCGCCTCGTCGTCCTCCTGGTAGACGGTCACCCACAGCTTGCTCTCAGGGAAGCCGAAGCCGCCGTCGCTCTCCGCGAGGGTGAGCAGGTCCCAGGCGAGCGGTATCGCCTGCTCCTTGAAGTAGTCGCCGAAGGAGAAGTTCCCGAGCATCTGGAAGAACGTGGCGTGCCTGGTGGTCTTGCCGACCTCTTCGATGTCCTCGGTGCGCACGCACTTCTGCGCGCTGGCCGCGCGGCGGAACGGCGGCGTCTGCTGGCCGAGGAAGTACGGCTTGAACGGCGCCATGCCGGCGTTGATCAGCAGCAGCGTCGGATCCCTCGCGATCAGGCTGGCCGAAGGCACCACCGTGTGCGCGCGCTGCTCGAAGTAGCTCAGGAAGCGGCGGGCGATCTGAGCCGACTCCATCAGCGGCCATCCTTCACTTCGTCGGAGCATTCGCCTTGCGCGAATGCCCAGTCCCGGGCGGCGCGGTCCCTGGCGGCGCGGCGGCTGGCCGGCGCCTGGCGCCGGTTGGCAAGCCGGTAGATGCGCATACCTTCCCGCACGTCACCGGCGAACCTGGCGCTCGCGCGCGCACCACGCGCGAGCCGTGCCGCGGCCGGCCCGGCCCGTACGGGCCCGGCACCGGC
>DATFVJ010000407.1:0-3024 GCA_035260365.1 Streptosporangiaceae bacterium | reverse complement strand
ATGGACGTGCCGAGCACGCCCCGGCTGGCCAGAAAGGGCCGCACCCGCCGCTCGACGGTCCCCAGATCCTCACCGATGACGATCGAGCCCGCGCGCATGGCCGCACTGGTGAGCACCCCCACCGTCGCGCGCTGGTCGTAGCGTACGTACGCGCCGCGGTCCGGTGTCATCCCCGCGGGCACCCACCACAGCCGGAAGAGCCCCATCACGTGGTCTACGCGCAGCCCCCCGGCGTGCTCGAGCGACGCGTCCATCAGGTCACGCAGCGGACGGTAGCCGTGCGCCGCGAGCCGCCGCGGATGCCACGGCGGCTGGGTCCAGTCCTGGCCAAGCTGGTTGAACTCATCCGGCGGCGCGCCCGTGCTCATCCCGGTTGCGAGGACGTCCTGGTGCGCCCACGAGTCCGCGCCACCCGGGTGCGCGCCGACGGCGAGATCGGTGACCACGCCGATCGGCATGCCGGCCGACTGCGCGGCGCGGCACGCCCCGTCAAGCTGGCCGTCGAGCAGCCACTGCAGCCAGGCGTGAAAGTCCACGCGTGGCAGCAAGCGGTCCCGCTCGCGCGCCACGGCCGCCGATCGCGGGTGCGCCAGGTGCTCCGGCCACTTACGGAAATCCGCGCCGTGCACCTCGGCGAGCGCGCACCAGGTGGCCCAGTCCTGCAGGGCGGCTGCCTGCGTGCGCCGGTACCGGTCAAACTCGGCCTCGCGCGCCGGGGTGCGCCGCACCTGGTAGATGAGCTCGAGCGCGGCGCGTTTGGCCGTCCAGACCGCGTCACGATCGATGAGCTCGCTGGTCGTGTCGCGTTCGCGAAGCGGCACGGCGAGCCTGCCGACGTGGGCCCGGTCCGTCGCGCCGAGCAGCGCGTACTCGGGTACGTCCTCGACCCGCAGGTAGAGCGGGCTGACGTAGCGGCGGGTCATCGGCAGGTACGGTGACGGACTCACCGGTGCGGCCGGCTCGGCGGCGTGCAGCGGGTTGACGAGCACGAAACCGGCGCCGAGATCGCGGGCGCTCCAGCTGGCAAGCTCAGCAAGGTCTCGCAGATCACCATGGCCCCAGGAGTCACGTGACCGAACCGAGTAAAGCTGAACCGCGAATCCCCAGGCGCGGCTCATCGGCCGGGGCGCGGTCGCCATGTCCAGCGCCATGTCTGGTGCGGTGTCCACTGCCGGGTCCGGTGCCGCGCCGAGCTCGTCGAGAATCGCCTCCAGCGTGTCGCGTCCCACGCGCACCTGGCGGCCGTGCCGGTCACGGTAACTCGGCTGCACCCCATGGGCACGGGCGAGCCGCTCAAGTTCCTGCCGTCTCACCACTCCCCCTGCGTTCGTCGCAGCACTCAGCCGGGCCGGCGCCGGGACCGCCGACGATCAGCTCAATTTACGGCAACTCGGCGGGGCCGGATCCCGCGTCGCCGTTGCTGGTGTTGAACGCGCGATCCCGCTGGCCGCCGCCGATCACGCCGCCACGGCGTGCCGCTGTTGCCGGCGTTGGTCGCGCGACCCGCCCGCAGCCGGCCGGCCCGGTGCACTTCCCCTCCGAAACGTCATTTTCGCCGGGTTTATCCCGGTATGGGAACCATTTCGGGTGGGAAGTCGTTTGCTTACCTTCGAGATAGGGTCCTCGCGCCGCAGATGACCGGAACCCCTGAGACAGGAGGGGCCTTTGAGACAAGGGCCCTGAGACGAGTGCGCGGGGGCGCGAAGCGGAGCGTCCTGAGCGAGTCCTGAGCCGGACGCGGTGGCAGCCTGCGGGGTCCGGCCTCGGCCGGACCCCGCAGGCTGTCGCAGCACCGTCAGGAACGGGCTACGCGGAACTCCCAGAACCGGCGAGGTCGAACACGGTGTAACCGCCCACGGTCGAGGAACGGAAGTGCTGCTCCACCCAGGACGTGATCTGCGCGGACGCACCTGACGACGAGCCACCGAAGCCGCCGCGCCCGGAGGCGACGAAGTAGTGGATCTGGTGCGCCGCGACCATTTTCTGGAACTCGGCGAGCGTGGGTGCTTGGTCCGTGCCGTTGAAGCCGCCGATGGCCATGATCGGCTGGCCGGATGTGAGCTGCAGGGGCGAGGCGGACGTCGCGCCCACGACAGCCGCCGTCCAGCGGTAGCCCGACGCGCCCGAGCGCAGCAGAGCGACCATCGCGCTGCTGACCTGAGTCGCCCCGCGGATCCCGCCGCCGAACCCGCCGCCGGCGCCGCCAAACCCACCGCCGGCGCCCGGCCGGCCACCGGGGACGCCCGCCGCGGGACCCGCGCCGCCGGGAATGCCCCGGTTGCCTGTGACGCCCTGACCACCGCCAGCGCCCCGGCCGGTCTGGCCGCCGAGCGCGCCTGGCCCACCGAAACCGCCCGGTCCGCCCGCGGCCGCGGTCACCGCGGGCCCGGCCGACGGGATCGCGCCCGTGTGCGGCGTCGCCGCCGTTTCGAGGCTGTACGCGACAGGACCGGCGAGCACGCCAATCAGGGCGAGGCTCGCGACACAAGCGGCCGCGGCCGGTGCCGTCCCGCGCGGCGCACCGCCGACCCGGGTCACGCGATCCTCGGCGAACAACCCGATCATGGCCGCGAGCGCGGCAACGACCACGAGGCCACGCAGCCACGGATACCAGCCGGGACTGCGGTCGAGCAGCACGTACGACCAGACCGCGCTGACCGCGATCGCCGCGGCGAGCGCGGCGCGAACCGCGAACCTGCGACGGGCCCGCCACGCCGTGACGCCGCCGATTCCCACCAGGGCGCCGATGGCGGGCGCGAGCGCCACCGTGTAGTAGGGGTGGATGATCCCCGCCATAAAGCTGAACACCGCCGCGGTCAGCAGGAGCCAGCCACCCCAGACGAGCGCGGCCGCGCGGGTACGGTCGGTCCGCGGCGCACGGCGGGCCGCCCAGAAAAGCGCGGCAAGCGCAATGAGCGCGGCGGGGATGAGCCAACTGGCCTGACCCCCCATCTCGGCACCGAACAGGCGGGTCAGCCGCGGCGCGCCGCCGAACGCGCCGCCGGTGCCGTTGCCGAAACCGAC
>DATFVJ010000406.1:0-8786 GCA_035260365.1 Streptosporangiaceae bacterium | reverse complement strand
GGGTGCGGGCCATTTCCTGCAGGAGGATGCGGGGGAGCGGCTCGGTGAGGTCATCGCCGAGTTCGTCCGTGAGACCGCCTGACCGCCGGCGGGGCAGAATTGGTCCCACTGCTCTCATAATTCCCTATCACCTCTGTAGTGCCGGACACCAACAGCGCTGACAGCAGGCCAGGCGGAAATATCGGTAGGCTGGCCGCACCATTTCTCCGATCCAACAGCGTCCGGCGCAGGGGCACCGCGGGGAGGCGTGCTGCGCGGCGGCGTGCGTGGTACCGATCCGGGTGGAAGCCTTACTGGGCAGGGTGGGCGCTATGGGGACCGTGGGCCCTTGCGGGGTTCTCGCCCGCCGCTGAGGCGGATTTCGCCACTTCTCACGAATTCGGTGCTGCCGCATCCGGTGCGTGTGCGCTATACAGGGACGAGTGCGAGGGAGCAAGGTGCGGCCTCAAGAGAAATCCTGGCCCGGTCATAACCCGGCGCAGGATTGGCTCAACCGCGCCCGGTCCGGGTTCGCCCGCGCGCCGGCGGGCATGAAGGTCGTCCTCCTGCTGCTCGCCGTCGTCGTGGGCGCGCTGGCCTCGCCGTTCCTGCTGCTCGCCACGCTCGGGTTCGCGATCGTCGCCGTGCTCGAGGGCCGCCCCGGCGTGCCCGCGTCGGTGTCGGTGGCGATATGGGGCCTGGTCGCGGTGTCGTTCGGCGCCCGCGGTCATCCCGCCTGGCTGCTGCCGCTCGTCGTGCTGCCGTTCCTGGTCGTGGCGGCCGCGCACGCGGCCACCCTGGCCCGCTGGTACGTGCCGTGCCGGACGGTCGCGTGGGCGGAGCTTTGGTCCATCCCGGCGGGCGTGGCCGCGCTGCGGATCTGGCCGCACCAGCCGGTGGTCGGCCTCGGTGCGGCATACCTGCTGGCGCTCGTCGTCGTCGGCTGGCGGCTGGCCAAGGCCATGCAGGACGAGCGGGTGCGCGGCCGGACCCGGCTGCGCGGCAGCGGCGTCGCCGGCTCGTACGGCTACGGCCACGCGGCGGAAACCCCGGTCCGCGAGCACGCGCTCGCGGCCGACGCGCCAAGGCCGAGGGAGAAGGAGGCAGCCGCCGGGTCGGCCGAGACCGCGCTGCCGGAGATCTCGGTCGACGAGGCGATGGCCGAGCTCGCCAGCATGATCGGCCTGGCGCCGGTCAAGGAGCAGATCAGATCGATCGCCGCGTCGATCGAAGCGGCCCGGATGCGCGCTCTGGCGGGTTACGCGACCGACAAGCCGATGCGCCACTTCGTGCTCCTCGGCCCGCCGGGGACCGGCAAGACCACCGTCGCGCGGGTCATTGCCAAGATCTTCTATGCGTTCGGGCTGCTCGACACGCCGTACGTGATCGAGGCACAGCGGGCCGACCTGGTCGGGGAGTTCCTCGGTGCCACCGCGATCAAGACGAATGAGCTTGTCGATTCCGCCATCGGCGGCGTTCTGTTCGTCGACGAGGCGTACAGCCTGGTGAACGAGGGTGACGGCCAGGCTGACCGGTTCGGCAACGAGGCCGTGCAGGCCCTGCTGAAGCGCGCCGAGGACGACCGTGAGGACCTCGTCATCATTCTCGCCGGGTACGAGAAGCAGATGGAGAACTTCCTCGCCAGCAACCCGGGGCTGGCGTCCAGGTTCGCCACCCGGGTGAAGTTCCCCAGCTACACCCCTGCCGAGCTGCTGCAGATCGCCGAGTCCTGCGTCGAGCGGCGCGGCGACGTGCTCGACGCGGATGCGCGGCCCGCCCTCTGGCGGATGTTCGAGGAGGTGGCGCGGCGCCGCATCGTGGATGATCTCGGCAACGGGCGGTTCGTGCGCAGCCTGGTGGAGAAGGCGGCGGAGGCACGCGATGTGCGGGTCATGAGCAACGGCCGCGATCCCGATCCGGCTGAGCTCATCACCATTCGCTCCCCGGACGCCGGCCGCGCGTTCGCGGAGCTCACCTCGCGCTTCCGCGGCTACGAGCAGACGCCGACGCTGGCCAGCGCGCTGGCCGAGCTGGACGGCCTCATCGGCCTCGAACCGGTGAAGCAGCAGGTGCGCGCCATCGCGGCCCAGCTACAGGTGGCGGGCATGCGGGAGCGTCAGGGACTCGCGAGCACGCCGCCGGCCCGGCATTTCGTGTTCACCGGCCCGCCGGGCACGGGGAAGACCACGGTCGCCAGGGTCCTCGGCCGTGTGTTCGCCGCGCTCGGCCTGCTCGCCCGCCCGGTGGTGGTCGAGGCGCACCGGGGTGACCTGGTCGGCGAGCACCTCGGCTCCACGGCGATCAAGACCAACAAGCTGATCGACTCGGCCCTCGGCGGGGTGCTTTTCGTCGACGAGGCCTACGCGCTCAATAACAGTGGGTATTCAGGGGGTGACGCGTTCGGGGCCGAGGCGATCCAGATCCTGCTCAAGCGCGCGGAGGACGACCGTGACCGCCTGGTCGTGGTCCTGGCCGGTTACACCGCCGCGATGGAGGGGTTTCTCGCCAGCAACCCCGGCCTCGCCTCGCGGTTCGGCACGCGGGTGCGGTTCCCGAGCTACTCGGCCATCGAGCTGCAGAGCATCGCCACGCATCTGGCCGGCCGTGCGGGCGACGTCTTCGACTCGGACGCGCTGGCCGAGCTCGGGCAGATCTTCGGCGAGGTATCCGCGCAGGGCCGGGTCGACGACCTCGGCAACGGCCGGTTCGCGCGATCGATGTTCGAGCGCGCGTGCGCGCACCGGGACCTGCGGGTCGCGGGCCTCGGTGAACGCGCGAGCGCGGCCGAGCTGACCACCGTGACGGGCGCCGACATCCGCGCCGCCTACCTGGAGTTCACCACCGGCTGATCCGCGCGCCGGGCCCGGCTGGCGTCGCGCACGCGGGTGTCACGGGCGCGGGTGTCACGGGCGCGGCGCGGCGCCTAGCGTTGGGCCGCGGCGGGAGTGACGAGCAGCGACTGCGCCGCCGCGCCGACGGGCCCGGCGGCGTCGTGCAGGGTGGTCAGGCAGGTCCCGGTGCCCTCCGGCCCGACCAGGGAGGCCGCGTCGAGGCAGATCCATTCGCCGGCCGGCTGCCGGTGCAGGTGCACGGAGAGGTCGAGGTTGTGGTAGGCCCAGTCGGCCCGGTCGAGTATGGCGCTGATCCCGCTGCCGAAGTCGGCGAGGGCGGCCACGCGCTGCAGCGGTGAGCACACCGCACCGGGCAGCAGCGGAACGAGCAGCCGCGCCCACGCGGTCGCGGGCGCGCGGTCGCGGAACGATCCGCGGGCGAACCTCAGCTCGACCGCCTCCTGGTAGCCGAACCGGAAGGACGCGCGGCCGTAGGAGGATTCCCCGGGCAGTGGCGCGGGAGCGGCAGGCCCCACGGCGGCATCCGGGATCCGGCTGGCGTCCGGTATCCGGCTGGCGTCCGGTATCCGGCTGGCGTCCGGGATCCGGCTGGCGTCCGGGATCCGGGCCTGGCTCACCTGCCACGCCCGGGCGCGTGCGAAGACCCGCCCGTCGCGGCCGATGCTGGCGGTCACGCAGCGGGTGCGGCGCCCGTCCTTGACCACCTCGACGTCCACGGAAAGCTCAGCGATCGGCACCGCGCTCAGGAAGTCCACGGTGAGCTGCGGTGTCAGCCATCCCGGTGGGGCGGCCGACTCGAGCACACACGCGAGCAGCGCCGCCACCGGCCCGCCGTGCTGGCGGCCGGCCGCCCACGGCCCCTGGGTGAGCCTCGTCGGCACGTAACGGCGGCCAGGCAGCGCCACGTAAAGGCTGTCGTCCACCTGCACAGTGTGCCGGACAGCGGCCAGGCCGTGCGCCCGGCAGCGGGCCAGGCCGTGCGCCCGGCAGCGGGCCCTGGCGCGCGGTCCGGTCAGGTGTCCGGCGGCAGGTCGCCGAGGGCGGCCGCGATGTCGTCTTCGCCCGGGCCCGCCTCGTCCAGCGTCTCCATCAGCACGTGCAGCGCCTCGTGCCGCTCGGTGCCGAGGTCGAGCAGCCGTTGCGCGGCGTCCCAGAGCTCGGGCGGCGCGCCACGCCACAGCCGGTCGGCGAGCGCGACGTGCCGGTCGAGATGGGTATCCGTGTCGCTGTGCGCGCCGTGCCGGCCCTCACCCGGCTGGCTGCCGGTGCCGTGGTCGGCCGCGAGCAGCTTCCTGCGGTCCGCGGGATCCGCCGGGTCGAGACCGGCGAGGTCAAGGCCGCCGTAGCGGCCGGCCAGGAGCGGGAACGCGAACGTACGCCGCGCGAGCGCCTCCAGGTCACCGTCCGGAAGCAGCCGGTTGATCAGTTCGCGGTCCAGGCCGAACGACTCCGGATCGCGATACGTGCTCGCGAAGGTGCCGATGGACTCGAACACCGCGTCCAGCGTCGCCGTGATCGCGCTGGCCCGCATGCCGCTGCGCCGGCCGGCCCAGCGCGTCCAGGCGGCGAGCACGTGTGGCACCGCCTCCTGTTCCTCGGGGGTGAGCACGACCTTGCGCGGCAGCCAGTCGAGCAGGAACCGTTCCACCTTGCTTGGGCTCATCCGCAGCGGGCGGCGGAAATCCTGGTCGCAGCCGTAGTCGATGATGCGGTCGGCGCACCGGCTCGCCGCGCGCCGGTCGGAGAGATCCTCGGCCTCGTCGGAGGCGAGGAACTCGGCGGCGAGCATCGCCCTGCGGTCCTTGCTCCAGGCGAGGCGGCGCGGTGCCGCCGGGCCCGCGACAAGTCCGGGCGCGCCGGGAATGGCGCCGGCCACGGGCCGGCCAGGTGGCAGCGTGCGGATCCGTGCCCTGATGAACGCGTGGTAGGCCGGGAAGGAATCGCTGACCGGCGGCGACACGCCGCGGTCGGTCTGGGTCAGCGCGGCGTCGAGCATGCGCCGCGCCTGCCCGGGCGGCAGCGGCTCGAAGGAACCAAGCCGGGTGCCCGCGGCGTCTTCTGCGCGTGCCGCCGCGCGGCCGCGTTCGAGCAGCTTGTCCACCTGCGAGGTCACCCAGCCGTCACGGAGCATCCCGCCGAAGTTGTAGTCGACGGCGGCGACGAGGGCGTGCCGCTCCTCGCCGGCGTAGCTGAACACGCAGACCACCTCGTCGCGGTCGCCGTAGGTGTCGCGGTTGACATAGCAGTCACCGGGCGCGACCTTGCCGACGTGGTCGGCCCAGCGCGGCCGGGACACCCCGCGGTCCATCAGCTCAAGCGCGGCCTGCTCGGCCTGCGCCGCCTGGCGGGTGGTGCCGAGGCAGGCGATGCCGGCCAGCAGCGCGAGCGCCGCCGGGTTGTTCTGCCGCGCGGCGTACGCGACCAGGCCCTCGCCCACGAGTTCCTCGATATCAGCGCCTGACCTCCGGCGCGTGCCCTGGCTGTCCTGCCTGCCTGGCCGCAGCCGCTGGCCCCACCAGGTGCCGAGAATCTCGCTCACCATGAGTTCCGCATCAAGCGGGCTGCGCACCGCGAGCAACTCGCGCGCTGCCTTGAGCATCTCGGCGAACAGCGCGTTCGGCGGCGGATTCACGCCCCCGGGCGCCCGGTGCGCGGCGCGCCTGTTGTGCGGGCCATCGCGCGAGGCACGGCCGGAACCATCGTGCGGGCCCTGGCCACCGGGGGGTTTGCTTCGGCGTTGGCTCACACTGTTTCCTTGTTGCCTCTCCGCCCGCGCGCCGCATCGCCCACAGGCCCGATCTCAACCTCATCCGGCCCCGGGCACACGCTGTCCGCTCACCCTGCTGGCCCGGATACGGACCAAGCCTCTCAGATTTGCGCACCGCAGTGCCATCGTTACGCGGGCGCTTCACCCACGTTGTAAGGTTCTCGCGCCGCGGAGTCAGCCGGCTGGCTGGCGTCCCGACGGCGGTACCGAGTTCATCAGCCCGAGCAGATGCTCGCGCGCGAGCATCTCGACCAGCCCATCGGTAACCGCGATCCCCAGGTGCTCGGCGCAGATCGAGGTGTCAGTGACACAGCGTCCGATCGTCGCGGGTGCTAGCGCCGGGAACTCGGCGGTAAGCCGGGTGGTGACTGTATCGCTGGTGGCCGAATTCGTCCGGAGAACCCGCTGTGCGTGCGCACCTTTGACGGCGCGCTGTATCACTGCCTGCATCTCGGACCTCTGTCAGCGTGTCTCAGCATGCCCCAACCACGCGGCACTGCCCAGTTCCATTCCAGCCGTCGTGACGGCACTGTCAAGGCCCACGACGTAAACCGCGCGTTACTTCTCTATGTTCGCAACCTCAGTTGCGCTCTATATCCATATCCGCAACACCAGTTGCGCTTCAAAGCCCCCCGGGCGGCCGCTCGCCTGCCGCGTGACAGGCGATCTTCACCCCGCTGAGGGGCCCCCGATAGCGGCCGGTCGGAGCTCCGGCAGGACTCAGTGTACGGTCCGTGGGCCGGGCTGTCATATCACGATTCAAGCGGCTCTGAGCTGGGTCTTCACGAACTTGCGGTAGGTTTCGCCGTGACTCGCGCGCTGGCACACGATCCGGCTCGCGTCGACGAGCTCACCGGGATCGCGAAAAACCTGCGCGGTGTGACGCCGCAGCGCCCGATGCTCACGATCAACCCCGAGAACTGGCATTTCGCCGGCTGATCGGGGCCGCCCCGAGCATGCCGCGGCCGTCGCCGGGCAGATCACGGCGGCATTCATCCGGTTTGATGGCCCGGGTCTGGCGCGTACCGGTCCCCAGCACCATGCCAAGACCGATAGCCTGCTGTATTCAGGGCACACTGTACGTCACCCAGCACAGCCGGAGGCCGAAGGGAGCCATTGGATGGCAGGCGCCGGCCCCACGCGGGGGTCTCTAGCGTGAGTACGGACACATCTGTGCCGCAGCCGCGGGTGTCCGGGCTGGCCGTCTCCGACTCCGCGCTGCTCGCGACGCTGTTGCGGGAAGCGCCGATCGGATTCGCGTTCTTCGACCCGGACCTGCGGTTCCGGCGGGTGAACCGGACGCTTGCGCTCTTGCATGGGCTGGGCCACCGTGAGCATCTCGGGCGGCAGCCGTCGGAGATCTGGCCGGCCGACCTCGCCACCAGAGTCGAGTCGGCGGTCCGGCGGGTGCTCGCGGAGGACCAGCCGGTCTTCGAGGCCGACCAGCAGATCGCGACCGTCGTGCCGGAGCGGGGCCGCCCGCAGCCTGCAGGCGGCGCGGACACGCCGAATGGGCCGGACAGCCGCGACATCCACCAGGAAAATCACGCCGAAACCCATCACTGGGCATTCTCCTGGTTCCCCTCGCACGACGCGGACGGGAAGATCACCGGAGTCGTTCTGATTGCGGTGGACGTCACCAACAGGCAGCACAGCGAGGAGGCGGTCCGCCGGAGCGAGGAAAGGTACCGGTCCCTGGTCCGGGCCGGCGCCCAGGTGGTCTGGGTGACGACGCCCACCGGGGAGGTCGCGGAGGACTCACCGGAGTGGCGCGCGATCACGGGCCAGACGCTGGGTGAGTACATCGGCAGCGGCTGGCTGGACGCCATCCACCCCGAAGACCGCGAGCGGGTGGAGCACGCGTGGCGCGAGTGCGTGCGGACGGGCGCGATCTTCGACGCCTCGTACCGCGTCCGCACCCGCGCCCGCGCGTACCGGTACTACGACGTGCGGGCCGTGCCCATCATGCGCGACGGCGAGGTGGTCGAGTGGGTGGGGGCCAACACCGACGTCACCGGCCAGCGCGAGGCCGAGGAGATGCGGGGCAGGCTGACCGAGCAACTGTCGGCGGCGGCGCTGCGCACGGCCAGGTTGCAGCAGGCGACGTCGATGCTCGCCGAGGCGCTCACGGTGGAGCAGGTCGTCGAGGTCATCACCGAGGTCGGCCGGTCGGCGATCGGCGCTGACCGTTCCGCGGTGGCCCTGATTGATCCCGAACGGCTGCGCCTGAAGACGATCAATCCCGCGGGCATCCCTGACGGCCCTGGCTCACACGGTGACGACATACCGCTCGACCGGCCGAGCATCATGACGACAGCGATCATGACCAGGCGGCCCGTCCTGGTCGAGACCCCGGACGCGATGCGCGCGTACTTCGAGCCCGAGGCCAACGTCGACCTCTTCCTCGAGCACACCGACGAACGCGCGTGGGTCGGGCTTCCCTTGCTCGCCGCTGGTGCGCCGCTCGGGGCACTCAGGTTCTCCTTCGCCCGGCCGCGGAAGATAACAGAAGAGGAGCGGGTCTTCCTCGAGGCGCTGGCCGGTCAGTGCGCGCTCGCGGTCGAGCGGGCCACGCTGTTCGAGCGTGAGCACACGACCGCGGAGACCCTGCAGCGCAGCCTGCTGCCGGACCGGTTGCCCGACGTGCCCGGCATCGTCCTTGAGGCCAGGTATCTGCCGGTCACCAGAAACATGGAGATCGGCGGCGACTGGTACGACGCGTTCTTGCTGGCTGACAGCAGGCTCGCGGTCGCGGTGGGTGACGTGATGGGCAAAGGGGTTACCGCGGCGGCGGGAATGGGCCGGGTCAGAAATGCGCTTCGCGCGCTTGCCCTGACCGATCCGCGCCCCGCGGCGGTCCTGACCGGGCTCGACCGGCTGTTCGCGGCCACCGAGCTCGAAGAACAGGTGACGACCGTCGCTTACGTGGTGATCGACCCTGCCACCGGCGAAGGTGTCGGCGGCAACGCCGGCCACCTGCCACCGCTGGTGCTGTCCCCCGGCGGCCCGCCGCACCTCGACACGACGCCTGCGGGCACCCCGCTCGGCTGGGCGAGCCCGCGCAAGCAGTACGCTTTTCGGCTGCAAAAGGGCAACACCGCGGTCTGGTACTCCGATGGACTTGTTGAGAGCCGCGATCGCGGCCTCGACACCGGCCTCGACGAGCTCGTCAAGGTCGCCGGGCAGGC
>DATFVJ010000405.1:0-4036 GCA_035260365.1 Streptosporangiaceae bacterium | reverse complement strand
AGGACGCGGGGGCCGAAATCCCCGGTGAGCCCGGCGAGCCGGCCGGTCCTGCGGGCGGACGCGATGACGCGGGCGCCATCCGCCGCGAAGCGCCGTGCGATCGCGGCGCCGAAGCCGGTGCTCGCGCCGGTCACGAACACGGTTCCTGGTTTGCTGGCTGTGGTGCCCACGAGGACGTTCACCATTCTGTCTGGGCTGCGGCCGCGAGCCGGGCGCGGAAGGCGCGCGCCAGCGGCCGCGGCGTGTCAACCGCGCGCCCGAACGAATCATCTCAAGAATGCCGCGACCGGCGACCGCCAGGGGGGCGCCGGCGGGCGCCAGCGGCCGCGCAGGTTCGGACCGCCGGCGGTGGCCGCATAACGCGCACGGGCGTCGTGGGCAGGCGCTTCCGGCCGGCGCCAAGCTGACCCCCACTGATCCCGAACGGCGGTGCGCACTGGCACGACCTTGCCGTGCGAGCAGGCGCGCCGCGGCAAGGACGCCTGGTAGGTGGTGGTTTCAAAGACGTTCATGTGGCGCGGTCTCGATTTGGGCACGAATCGGCCGCGACTGGGCCGCGCGGCCTTGCGGACGGGCGCCCGATGGGTCTGAATGACGGTTCATAGCACCGGGTCGTAACCACGAGGAACCGGGATTTGGCTGATGAATGACCGTTCACCAGAGCGGACGGGGACCACGGCACAGGCGCCGCAACCCGGCATCCTCGACGTACGCGGCGTGACGGTGCGCTTCGGCGGGCTCACCGCGCTCGACGAGGCGTCGCTGACCGTCGCCCCGCACCAGGTCGCGGGGGTCATCGGCCCGAACGGCGCGGGCAAGACGACCCTGCTCAACGTGCTCTGCGGCTTCGTCAGGCCGCAGGCGGGCAGCTTGTCGTTCGACGGCCGCCCGCTCACCAGGCTGCGCCCGCACCGGCTCGCGGCGCTCGGCATCGCGCGGACCCTGCAGGGGGTGGCGCTGTTCAGCCGCATGACCGTGCTCGAGAACGTGATGACGGGCGCGACCTGCCGCGCCCGCTCCGGGTTCACCTCCGCCCTGTTCGGCCTGCGCCGCTCCGACCGGGACGAGGCGACGCTCAGGGAGTACGCGCTCGACGCGCTCGCCGAGGTCGGCGCCGCCGACGTCGCGGACCGGCGGCCCGATCAGCTTTCCTACGGGATGCGCAAGCGGGTCGCCCTGGCGCGCGCCCTCGCCGCGCGGCCCCGCCTGCTCCTGCTCGACGAGCCGGCCAGCGGGCTTTCCGAGGCGGAACTCGCCGATCTTGGCGACCTGATCAGAGCGCTCGCGGCACGCGCCTCGGTGGTGGTCGTCGAGCATCACATGGACCTGATGATGTCGGTCTGCGACACCATCGTCGTCCTGGACTTCGGCAAGGTCATCGCGAGCGGCACGCCGGACCAGGTCCGCACCGACGACGCCGTCACCGCCGCCTACCTCGGGGTGGACGGCGGCGACCAGGGTGAGGGTGGCGAAGGTGCCTGACGGCGACGGCACGAGCATGCTCGCGGTCGAGGGCCTCAGCGCCGGATACGACGGCATTCTCGCGCTCCATGACGTGTCGATCACGGTGCCGCGGGCGACGATCACCGCGGTGCTCGGCGCCAACGGCGCGGGCAAGACCACGCTGCTCCGTACCATCAGCGGGCTCGTCCAGGCCCGCCGCGGCCGGGTCAGCCTGGCCGGCACCGACCTGGCCGGCCGCAAGCCCGCGGCCACCCTGTCCGGCGGCGAGCGGCAGATGCTGGTGATCGGGCGGGCTCTGATGGCACGGCCACGGCTGCTGCTCCTCGACGAGCCGTCACTCGGGCTCGCGCCAAAGGTCGTGGCGTCCCTGATGCACCTGGTGCGCAAGCTCCGCGACGACACCGGGCTGACGGTCCTGCTCGTCGAGCAGAACGCGCGCAGCGCGCTCGCCATCGCCGACCAGGGTGTCGTGCTCAACCTGGGCCGCACCGTCGCCGTCGCCGACGCGGCGACGCTCGCCGCCGACGCCGCCCTCCGCCACCACTACCTGGGCTTTTGACGGCCGAGTCGCGGAAAGGAGGTGCCCCGGATGAGCGAGTTCGTCTCCTTCACGCTCGGCGGGATCAGCTTCGGGATGGTGTACGCCGCCATCGGCCTGTCGCTGGTGCTGATCTGGCGGGCGACCAGGATCCTGAACTTCGCGCAGGGCGCGATGGCGATGCTCACCACCTTCATCGCGCTCGGCATCATTCACGCCACGGGCTCCTACTGGGCCGGCTTCGCCGGCGCGCTCGCGGCGGGTCTTGTCCTCGGCGCGCTCGTCGAGCGGGTGGTTATCCGGCCGGTTGAGAACAAGCCGCCGTTCAACGCGGTCATCGTGACGATCGGCCTGCTGGTGGCGCTGGAGGGCCTGGCCGGGATCATCTACGGCGGCCAGTACCGCTCGTTCCCGGCGGCGATGTCGATCAACGGCCTGCGCGTCGGCTCGACGCATATCGCCCTCTCGCCCGCCGACCTGTTCGTCATCGGGTCCGTGCTCGTGGTCGCGTTGCTGCTCGCCATCGTGTTCAGGTACACACCGGTCGGGCTGCGCATGCGGGCGGCCGCGTTCCAGCCGGACATCGCACGCCTGCTCGGGGTGCGGGTCGGGCGCGTCCTCACCCTCGGCTGGGCGCTCGCGGGCCTGATCGGCGCGCTGGCCGGCGTGCTGGTCTCACCGTCCACGTTCCTGTACCCCAACAGCATGGACTCGATCTTCGTGCTCGGCTTCACCGCCGCCGTGCTCGGCGGGCTCGACAGCCCATTGGGCACGGTGCTCGGCGGGCTCGTGCTCGGCATCGTCCTCAACTACGTCGGCGGCTACCTTGGCTCGGATCTCGAGACTCTGTTCGGGCTGCTGCTTCTCGTCGCGGTGCTCATGATCAGGCCCGCCGGCCTGTTCTCCACCGCCCGCACGCGGCAGGTGTGACAATGATCGATCGCCTGACCGACCGCCGGACCGAGCGTGGCGCTCCTCCGGCGCGGACCCTGTGGCGGCACTTGTTCGGTGCAGCGCTGCTCGCCGTCATCCTGCTGGCGGTGACGTACAAGGCGAACAGTTTCCGTGACTTCCAGATCGCCGAGATCGCGTACTACGTGGTGGCAGTGGCAGGCCTGACCATCCTCATCGGCCTCAGTGGCCAGATCTCGCTCGGCAACGGTGCCTTCATGGCGGTCGGTGCCTACTCCGCCGCGCTCCTGATCATCCACCTCAACTGGCCGGTAATCGCGGTCCTTTTCGCTGCCGCCGCGGTGACAGCGCTTGTCGGCGCGGTGATCGGCGTCGCCGCGGCACGGCTGCGGGGCCCATATCTTGCTGGCGCCACCCTTATTTTCGCGGTGGCGGTGCCGTCCCTTGCCTTCAAGTACGTCAGCCTGTTTGGCGGCGACCAGGGCCTGAGCGTCAACGTCACCGTGCCGGCCGGCCTTGGTGCCAACTTCCCGCTCACCCGATGGCAGGCCTGGATCACTTGCGCGGCCGCGGTCGTCACGCTGTTCCTGCTGGCCAACCTGGCCCACAGCAGGATCGGCCGCAACTGGCGGGCAATCCGCGACGACGAGGTGGCGGCCGCGCTGGCCGGCGTGAACGTCGCGCGGTTGCGAGTCCTCGCTTTTGTCGTAAGCGCAGCCAGTGCTGGTCTTGCTGGCGCGCTGCTTGCGATCACCACCGGGCTCGTCGCGCCGACGGGGTTTACCCTCGCCCTTTCCATCGGGCTGCTCACCGCCGCGGTGGTCGGCGGCCTCGGCAGCCTGGCCGGAGCGGTGTGGGGCAGCCTCGTGCTCGTCTTTCTGCCCACCTACGCCACCGACGTCGCCACCAGCCACGGCCTGTCGAGCACGGCAGGCGCCAACATCCCGATCGTCGCCTACGGGGTGGCGCTCATCGCCGTCATGCTCGCGTTCCCCCACGGCATCCAGGGCGGGCTGCGTCAGCTTGCCGCATTCGCTACAGGCACACGTCACCGCCGCGCGGATTCACCCCACCCACCGGTCGCGGGCTCCCCTGACGGGAGCACGCCGGCCAGCGAACATC
>DATFVJ010000404.1:0-5125 GCA_035260365.1 Streptosporangiaceae bacterium | reverse complement strand
CGAGCGGCTGCGTGGGCTGCTCGCCGGTGGCGGGACCGCGGCGGAAAGCAGCCGGTGACCCCCGCCGCATCGGGTCTCGTGATCGTCGACAAGCCATCAGGATGGACCTCGCACGACGTGGTGGCCCAGATCCGCCGCCTGGCGGGCACCCGCCGGGTGGGCCACGCGGGCACGCTCGACCCGATGGCGACCGGGGTGCTCGTCGTCGGGGTGGAGAAAGCGACCAGGCTGCTCGGCCACCTGACCCTGGCGGAGAAGGCATACACCGGCACCATGCGGCTCGGCCAGGCCACGAGCACCGATGACGCCGAGGGTGAGATCGTGTCCGCGGCAGGCGCCGGCCATCTGACCACCGGGGAGATCCGGGCCGCGGCGGCGGCGCTGACCGGCGAGATCCGCCAGGTACCTCCGCAGGTGAGCGCGGTGAAGGTGGCGGGCGAGCGGGCGTACCGGGTGGCCCGTTCCGGCCGCGTCGCCCCCCTGCGTGCACGCGATGTGACAGTACGTGTATTCGACGTCGCCGCGATCCGCCGGGCCACCGCCGCCGCGGCCCCCGTGATCGACGCCGACGTTTCCGTGACCTGTTCGAGCGGCACGTACATCCGGTCGCTGGCGCGCGACCTGGGCGCGGCGCTCGGCGTCGGCGGGCACCTCGTCGCGCTGCGCCGGATCAGGTCGGGCCGCTACGACATCGCGGGCGCCCGCACTCTCGACCAGCTCGCCGCGTCCTTCACCGTGCTGCCACTGGCCGACGCCGCCGCCGCCGAGTTCCCGCGCCGGGAGGTGACGGGCCAGGAAGCAGAACGGGTGGCCCATGGTGGCACGCTGCCCGCCGCTGGCATCGGCCCTGGGCCGGTCGCCGTCTACGGCCCGGACGGCGGGTTCCTCGCACTGATCGAGGAGGAGGGCGGCGTGGCCAGGCCGCTCGCCGTCTTCGTGCCCTAGCCGCCGGCCGTGGAATCTATTTAGCGGCTATCGGCGGGCGGGTGGCTCAGCCGCTGGCCCACACATGGCAGGCTTGGGGCGTGAGGCCCGCGCCGGCCGGAGCCGGCGGCGGGCGACACTCGCGGGAGGGAGCGCAGCGTGCGGCTCTGGCACGGCCTCGACGACGTGCCCACGGACTGGGGTCCCGCGGTCGTCACCATCGGCGTGTTCGACGGCGTGCACCGTGGTCATCAGCGGCTGGTCGGGCGCGCGGCCGAGGCGGCGGCAGCGGCCGGCCTGCCGGTCGTCGCGGTCACTTTCGACCCGCATCCGGACGAGGTCGTGCGGCCGGGCACCCACCCGCCCTTCCTCTGCACGTCGCGGCGGCGGGCCGGGCTGCTCGCCGGGCTGGGTGTGCACGCGGTCTGCGTGCTGCCCTTCACCTACGAGTTTTCCCAGCTCAAGCCGGACGAGTTCGTGCGGTCCGTGCTCGTCGACAAACTGCGGGCGGCCCGGGTCGTGATCGGGGCGACGTTCCGGTTCGGCAACAAGGCGGCGGGTGACCTCAACCTGCTCACCGAACTCGGCGAGAAGTACGACTTCGTCGCAGAAGGCGTGCCGCTCCTCGTCGAGGACGGGATCACCATCTCCTCCAGCTACATCAGGCAGCGGCTCACGGCCGGCGACGTCGAGGGCGCCGCACGCGCGCTCGGCCGGCCGCACCGGGTGGAGGGCGTGGTGATCCGCGGTCACCGGCGCGGCCGTGCGCTCGGTTTCCCGACCGCGAACCTGGAGTGGCCGCCGCACACGGCGATCCCGGCCGACGGCGTCTACGCCGGCTGGCTGTCCAGTTTCGATCCCGACGGCCGGGCCGAGGAGTGCTGGCCCGCGGCCATCTCGATCGGCACCAACCCGACGTTCGACGACGGTGGCCCCCGCGACCGGACCGTCGAGGCGTACGCCCTCGACCGCGACGACCTGGACTTGTACGGCACGCACGTCGCGGTGGACTTCACCGCGCGGCTGCGCGGCACGGAGAAGTTCACGTCGGTCGACGATCTCGTCGCGCAGATGCGCCGGGATGTCGACCAGGCCCGCGACATCACTGTCGGCGGCGGATAGTTGACGCAATCACCGTGGTACGGTGAAGTGCTGCTGGTGAACAACCGGCTTCGGTCTGCTGCACCCTCAGGTGGCAGGCCTCGGGGGTATCTAGACCCGTATCTTCAGCACCCAGTGCACGGTACGCACTTCGAGTACGCACAGTGCACGGCGAGCACAGAGAAGGAGCGACGTGCCGCTCGAAACCGCCGTCAAGAAGACGATCATCGCGGACCATGCGACGGGTGAGGGTGACACCGGTTCGCCGGAAGTCCAAGTCGCACTGCTGACGCGGCGAATCAACGACCTGACCGAGCACCTGAAGACGCACAAGCACGATCATCACAGCAGGCATGGCCTGCTGCTGCTGGTCGGGCGCCGCCGGCGGCTGCTGAAGTACCTGACGAAGAAGGACATCACCAGGTACCGCCGGCTGATTGAACGTCTCGGTCTGCGCAGGTAAGCGGCGCCCCGGCGCGGCCCAACGCGGCCCCAGCGCCGCGATACAACTGAAAACGTGACACAAGCTAACAGGATGTCCCGCAGCCCGGACCCGGTATGCCCAGGGCCGGTCCTCGGTAGTGGTTCTCGGATTGATGCACCCGCCCGCGAGGGCCCCGCATGAGCCGAGGGCTTCGATCGAAGACCGGCCGGCGATCGACATGGCACGCCACGGCCGGCCGGCGGGCCCGCGCGGGACTCCGAGAACACCAAGGAGGTCCCTCCCGTGGAGGGTGTGTACAGCGCCGAAGCCGTTATCGACAACGGACGGTTCGGCACCCGCAAGATCCGTTTCGAGACCGGCAGGCTCGCCCGCCAGGCCGCCGGTTCCGCAGTCGCCTATCTGGACGACGAATCGATGGTCCTGGCGGCCACGACCGCGTCCAAGCATCCGAGGGAAGGGCTCGAGTTCTTCCCGCTCACGGTCGACGTGGAAGAGCGGATGTATGCCATCGGGCGCATCCCCGGCTCGTTCTTCCGCCGCGAGGGCCGGCCGTCCGAGGACGCGATCCTCACCTGCCGCCTCACCGACCGGCCGCTGCGCCCGTCGTTCGTCAAGGGCCTGCGCAACGAGGTGCAGGTCGTCGCCACCATCATGGCGCTTAACCCCGACCACCTCTACGACGTGGTCGCCATCAACGCTGCCTCGCTCTCGACCCAGCTGGCTGGGCTGCCCTTCTCCGGGCCGATCGGCGCCGTCCGGGTCGCGCTCATCGACGGCCAGTGGGTCGCCTTCCCCACCCACACCGAGCTCGAGCGCGCCACCTTCGACATGGTCGTGGCCGGCCGGATCGTGGATGCCGCCGCCGAGGACGGCGGCGCGGGTGATGTGGCCATCATGATGGTCGAGGCCGAGTCGACCAAGCACACCCTCGCCCTGCTCGCGGCGGCGGCGGCCGGCCAGGGCGGCGCGGTCGCACCGACCGAGGAGACCGTGGCCGAGGGCCTCGAGGCGGCCAAGCCGTTCATCAGGCTGCTCTGCGAGGCGCAAAGCCGGGTGGCGGCCGACTCGGCGGCGGCGGGCGACGCCAAGCCGGCCGCGGAGTTCCCCGTCTTCCAGGACTACCAGCCGGACGTCTACGACGCGCTGACCGAGGCGGTCCGCGGCGAGCTCACGCAGGCCCTGACCATCGCGGGCAAGCAGCAGCGCGAGGCGGAGACCGACCGCGTCAAGGCGCTCGCCATGGAGAAGCTCGGAACCGCCTTCGAGGGGCGCGAGAAGGAGATCAGCCACGCGTTCCGCGCGCTGACCAAGAAGCTGGTGCGTGAGCGGATCATCGCCGAGGGTGTGCGCATCGACGGCCGCGGTACGGCCGACATCCGGCCGCTGACCGCACAGGCGCACGTGCTGCCGCGGGTGCACGGGTCCGCGCTCTTCGAGCGCGGCGAAACGCAGGTCCTCGGCGTCACCACGCTGAACATGCTGCGCATGGAGCAGATCATCGACACGCTCAACCCGGACCGCACCAAGCGCTACATGCACAACTACAACATGCCGCCCTACTCCACCGGCGAGACGGGCCGGGTGGGCTCGCCCAAGCGCAGGGAGATCGGGCACGGGGCGCTCGCGGAGCGTGCGCTCATCCCCGTGCTGCCGACCCGCGAGGAGTTCCCCTACGCGATCCGGCAGGTCTCCGAGGCGATCGGATCCAACGGCTCCACCTCGATGGGCTCGGTCTGCGCGAGCACGATGTCGCTGCTCGACGCAGGCGTGCCGCTGAAGGAGATGGTGGCGGGGATCGCGATGGGCCTGATCCACGAGGGCGGCCAGTACGTCACGCTGACCGACATCCTCGGGGTGGAGGACGCGTTCGGTGACATGGACTTCAAGGTGGCTGGCACCGCCGACGTCATCACCGCGCTCCAGCTCGACACCAAGCTGGACGGCATCCCGGCGTCGGTGCTCGCATCCGCGCTCAAGCAGGCGCGGGGCGCCCGGCTGACGATCCTCGACGTCATGCGGCAGGCGATAAGCGCGCCGGGCGAGATGAGCCCGTACGCGCCGCGGATCATTACGATCAAGGTGCCGGTGGACAAGATCGGCGAGGTCATCGGGCCCAAGGGGAAGATGATCAACTCGATCCAGGAGGACACCGGCGCGGAGATCACGATCGAGGACGACGGCACGATCTACATCGGTGCCACCGACGGCCCGTCCGCCGAGGCCGCGCGCACCGCGATCAACTCGATCGCCAATCCGCACATGCCCGAGGTCGGCGAGCGGTACCTGGGCACCGTGGTGAAGACGACGACGTTCGGCGCGTTCATCTCGCTGCTGCCAGGCAAGGACGGCCTGCTGCACATCTCGCAGATCCGCAAGCTGCACGGCGGCGCACGGATCGAGAACATCGACGATGTCATCAAGGTGGGGGAGAAGATCCAGGTCGAGATCCGCGAGGTCGACGACCGCGGCAAGCTCTCGCTCGTCCCTGTCGAGGTCGTCGATCGTGAGGCGGCCGGCGAGGATCTCGGCGGAGATGGACGCGGTTGGCGGTGAGCTGAACGCGTTCACCGCCAAGGAGTACACCTGCTACTACGCGCGGGTGCTGGACGCGGATCTGCCGCTGGCCATCGACGTGCTGTCTGACATGGTGACCGG
>DATFVJ010000403.1:0-12725 GCA_035260365.1 Streptosporangiaceae bacterium | reverse complement strand
CGCCAGCGGCGAACCGCCGCATTCCCAAAATGGGCAACAGGCCTGAACGTGAGCCTGACCATCGGCATCGATGTCGGGGGGACGAAGGTAGCGGCCGGTGTGGTGGACGAACACGGCAAGATCGTCGAGAAGCTGCGGCGGCCGACGCCGTCAAGCGATCCGGCCCAGACCGTCGCCACGATCACCGAGGTCGTCACCGAACTGCGCGGCCGCCACGCGGTCGACGCGGTGGGCCTTGGCATCGCGGGATTTGTCAACGAGACCCGCTCGTGCGTCGTGTTCTCGCCGAATCTGGGCTGGCGCGACGAGCCGGTGAAGAAGGCGGTCGAGGAACGCCTGGGGATCCCTGTCGTCGTGGAAAACGACGCCAACGCCACGGTGTGGGCCGAGACCAGGTTCGGCGCGGCGCGCGGGCACGACTTCGTCGTCCTGCTCACGATCGGCACCGGAATCGGCACCGGAATCGTCATCGGTGGCGAGCTCTACCGCGGCAGGTGGGGCATCGGCGGCGAGGCCGGCCACTACCGGGTCGTGCCCGACGGCCGTGTGTGCGGGTGCGGCAACCGCGGATGCTGGGAGCAGTACGCAAGCGGCGACGCCCTCATGGCCGAGGCGCGTGATTTCGCCCGCCGCGCGCCCGAGGCCGCCACCCGCCTGCTGCAACTCGGCGGCGGCACCCCGGAGGGAATCTCGGGGCCCGAGATCACGCTCGCGGCGGCCGAGGGCGACCCGGTCGCGGTGCGCTGCTTCGAGATCGTGGGGTCCTGGCTCGGCCACGGCCTGGCTGACCTGGCCGCGATCCTCGACCCTGGCTGCTTCGTCGTCGGTGGCGGTGTGTCGGAGGCAGGGAACCTGCTGCTCGATCCGGCCCGGACGACATTCGAGAACTCACTCACCGGCCGCGGCCACCGCGTGCCCGCCCAGATCCTGCTTGCGGAACTCGGCCCCGACGCGGGTTTGGTCGGCGCCGCCGACCTCGCCCGCCGCTGACCAAGCGCCGCTGACCACGCGCCGCCGGCCGCTGTGCCACGGCTATACGACGGCGCCGTTGTCCGGGCCCGAGTCGTCGCGGTCCTCGTCGCTCATGCGGACCACGAGGGTGACGAACCCGCCGATGAACGCCGCTACCCCGCAAAACGCCGCCCAGGCCGATATCGTCCAGCCCGCTACGGTGGCCACGAGCAGGTACGCCGGGCCGCCGAACAGGGCGAGCCAGGCGCCCTTGGTGACGGCGTCGAGGTGGGGGAGCGGCGGCGGGGGCGGCGGGATGTAGTGGTCGTCGCTTTCGTCCAGCGCGGCCGGCCCGCCGGCCGCGGCGGTGACCGGCTCGCCGGGCCGGGCCGGCGCAGACTCGGCTGGCGGAGCGTCAGGGTCGGCCGGCTTGACCACCCGGGCGCCGAAGGACCTGGCGTCCAGGTTCTCCTCGGCGGGCCACGGCGCGTCCCCGGTGGCGTCCTGGTCCTCCGCCTGGCGGCCAGGGTCGAGCCGTGACACGAGGTCACGCCAGATTTCTTCTTCGTCGTGCTCGCGGCCAGCGGTGTCGGGCCCGTCCACCTGCTCATCCCTTCCCGGCGTGGCTGTGCGCGCGCACGAACTCCAGGCTTCCCTCGAAGATGGCCGGTGCGTCATTGTCGAGCGTCGCGACATGATAACTGTTGTCGCAGCTGCGGACCGTGAGCTGAGCCGGGGGCAGTGCGCTGCGGAGCGCGGCGAGGCTCCCGGGCCCGACCACGTGATCCTCGGGGCTCTTGTAGACGAGCACCGGCTGGGTCACCCGGCCGAGCCCGCCACGGGTCAGGTTCCACAGCCGCGGCAGGCTCGCGGCCGCCTTGACCGGCACCCGGTCGTAGGCGAGTTCGCGCGAACCCTCCTTCTTGATGTCGCTCGAGATGCCCTTGAGCGAAGGCACGACGTACTTCATGACGGGGGCAAGAGCGAACAGGCGGCTGTCCGCGACGATGGACGGGTTGACGAGCACCAGGCCGCTGACCCGGTCTCCGTGCACCTCGGCCAGCCGCAGGGCGAGACAGGCACCGAGCGACAGGCCCATGACGAAGACCTCGCCCGCGCGCTTCGCCAGGCCCTCGAACCCCCGGTCGACTTCCGCGAACCAGTCCTCCCAGCGGGTGCGCGCCATTTCCGGCCAGGTGGTCCCGTGCCCGGGGAGCCTGGGCAGCGACACGCTCAGCCCGGCGTCCGCCAGGTATTGCGCCCACGGGCGCAAGGATTGCGGCGATCCGGTGAATCCGTGGCACAGTAGCGCGCCGACCGGCCCGCCGTCGTGGGAGTAGGGCTCAGCGCCTGGCATGACGGGCATGGAGTCCTCGCTTTCGGCTGTTGCCTGATTGGCATCGTCGCATGACGGATCGTTCCGCGCGACAGTAGCGGCCCGGGACGGGCTTCATCGGGATCCGCGGTCAGCTGGCGGTAATCGCTGGGCGCCGCAGGTAGGAACTGCCCGGCCGCTGATGGCAAGATGCAGACGGGTGGTCACACCGTGAGGAGGCCGGGGTGTTCTACTGGCTGGTGAAAGCGATCTTGGGGCCGATCCTCAGGGTCGTATTCCGACCCTGGGCGGAGGGCACCGAGAACGTGCCCCGCGAAGGCCCGGCGATCCTCGCGAGCAACCACCTGTCCTTTTCCGACCACTTTTTCGGCCCGCTCCCCCTGCCGCGGAAGGTGACGTTTCTCGCCAAGTCCGAGTACTTCACCGGAACCGGCATCAAGGGCCTGGTCAGCAAGGCGTTTTTCCGTGGCGTCGGGCAGATACCCGTCGATCGTGGCGGCGGGCAGGCCAGCGAACGGGCGTTGCGCACGGGGCTGCGCGTACTCGCGGAAGGCAAGCTGCTCGGCATCTACCCGGAGGGCACACGCTCGCCCGACGGCCGGCTCTACCGCGGTAAGACCGGCGTCGCCCGGCTGGCGCTCGAAGCCCGCGCCCCGGTGATCCCAACGGCGATGGTGGGCACGTTCGAGCTGCAGCCCGCGGGCCGGATCCGGCCGAACCTGCGGGTGCGGCCCGGGGTGCGGTTCGGCAAGCCGCTCGAGTTCGCCAGGTACTACGGCATGGAGTCGGACCGGGAGGTGCTTCGCACGGTCACCGACGAGATCGTAACCGCGTTGATGGAGCTGTCCGGGCAGGAGTACGTGGACAAGTACGCGCAGCGGGCCAAGGCGGAACTGCAGGCCGCACGTAAGCGCCAGACGCCGGGCGGCGGCGCGCCGGCCGGCCCCGACGAGAAGTAGTGCCGAGAAGTAGTGCCGAGAAGTAGTGCCGAGAAGTCGTGCCGAGCAATCGTGCCGAGAAGTCGTGACGACGAGCGGTGAGGTGGGGCCGGGTCCGCGGAAACGACGGCCTACGCGCTGGCCCAGCCCTTGGCGCGCTGCACGGCGGACCGCCAGCGGCCGTACCCGGCGTCGTCCCTCGGCCCGGGCTCGAACCTGCGGTCGAGCTGCCACGTGCCGGAAAGTTCCGTGGCCGACGACCACGTGCCGGTGCCGAGGCCGGCGAGGAAGCCCGCGCCGAGCGCCGTGGTCTCGGCCACCACCGGCCGTTCCACGAGGATCTGCACCTGATCGGCCTGCATCTGCATGAGCAGGTTGTTGGAACTCGCGCCGCCGTCGGCCTTCAGCACCGTCGGCGCGTGCCCGGTGACGCCGGTCATCAGGTCGAACACGTCCCGCACCTCGTACGCGATCGCCTCCAGGGTGGCGCGGATCAGATGCGCGCGGGTGGTGCCCCTGGTGATCCCGAGGATCGTCCCGCGGGCGTCGGGATCCCAGTCGGGCGCGCCGAGCCCGGTGAGCGCGGGGACGAATACCACGCCGCCGGAGTCGGGGACGGTCCCGGCGAGCGCCTCGGTCTGCGGCGCCGCGTCGATGATGCCGAGACCGTCGCGCAGCCACTGCACGGCCGCGCCGGTAACGAAGATCGCTCCTTCGAGCGCGTAGGTGAGCTCGCCGCCAGGCTCCTGCCACGCGACGGTGCTGAGCAGGCCCGACTGCGGCATGACGATGGATTTCCCGGTATTGACGAGGACGAACGAGCCGGTGCCGAAGGTGGCTTTGGTGTCGCCTGGCGTGAAACACGCCTGGCCGAAGAGCGCCGCCTGCTGGTCACCGGCGATGCCCGCGATGGGCACGTCGAGCCCGAGGAACTCCTCGGGCTCGACGTGGCCGGCCACCCCGTAGGAGGGGACCACCTCGGGCAGCGCGCTCATCGGCACGCCGAAGAGATCGCAAAGCTCCGCCGACCACTGCCCCGCCCGGATGTCGTAGAGCAGCGTCCTCGACGCGTTGGAGGCGTCGGTCACGTGCCGCCGTCCGGCGGTCAGCCGCGCGACGAGATAGGAGTCCACCGTGCCTACCACCGCGGTCCCGTCGGTGATCGCGGCCCACGTCGGCTCGTCGTTCGCCTCGATCCAGGAAAGTTTCGTCGCGGTGAAATACGGGTCGAGCCGCAGTCCAGTCAGTTCGGTCACCCTGGGCTCGTGCCCGGCTTCGCGCAGGCGGGCACACGCGTCGGCCGTTCTGCGGTCCTGCCAGACGATGGCACGGCGGGGTGCGGCCAGCGTGCGGCGGTCCCACACGACCAGGGTTTCGCGTTGGTTCGCGATGCCGAGGGCCTGCACGGTCGCGCCGCCCGCGAGCGCTTGCCTGGCCGCGGAGAGCGTCGCCTGCCAGATGCCCTCGGGCAGGTGTTCGACCCAGCCGGGCTGAGGATAGTGCTGACGGAACTCCGCATAACCGCGGCCGCGGATCTTGCCTTCGGCGGAGACGGCGAGCGCGGTGACCCCCGTGGTGCCGGCATCGATGGCGAGCACGTTCATGGGCACTAGTGTGGCCCGCGGGAACCGTCTCCTGCCATCCGGCGCGACGAGAGGAATCAAGATGCGAGTGGGAGTGCTCACCGGTGGCGGCGACTGCCCCGGGCTGAACGCCGTGATCCGTGCCGTTGTCCGCAAAGGCGTGCAGCAGTACGGCTATGAGTTCGTTGGCTTTCGCGACGGGTGGCGCGGTCCGCTCGAGGGTGACACCGTCACCCTCGACGTGCAGGCGGTCCGCGGGATCCTGCCGCGCGGCGGAACGATTTTGGGTTCGTCACGGACGAACCCGCTCAAGGCGGACGGCGGCGGGCGGACCGGCGTCGAGCGGATCACCGACAACATGGCCGGCCTCGGTGTGGACGCGCTGATCGCGATCGGCGGCGAGGACACGCTCGGTGTGGCGGCCAAGCTGTTCGAGCAGGGTCTCAACGTGATCGGGGTGCCGAAGACCATCGATAATGATCTTGGTGCCACCGATTTCACGTTCGGGTTCGACACCGCGGTCAACATCGCGATGGAGGCGATCGACCGGCTGCACACCACCGCGGAGAGCCACCACCGAGCCCTGATCGTCGAGGTCATGGGCAGGCACGCGGGCTGGATCGCGCTGCACGCGGGCCTGGCGGGCGGCGCCAACGTGATCCTCATCCCGGAGCGGCCGTTCGAGATCACCCGGGTGTGCGCCTACGTGGAGAGCAGGTTCCGTACCAGGTACGCGCCGATCGTCGTGGTCGCGGAGGGCGCGCACCCCGCCGAGACCGACGCGGAGCTCGCCGATCAGCAGCTCGACTCGTTCGGCCACGTGCGGCTCGGCGGCATCGGGCAACTGCTGGCCAACGAGATCGAGAAACGCACGGGCAAGGAAGCGCGCTGCGCGGTACTCGGGCACATCCAGCGCGGTGGCACGCCGACCGCGTTCGACCGCGTGCTCGCGACCCGGTTCGGCGTGCACGCGATCGAGGCCGTGCACGACAGCGACTTCGGGAACATGGTCGCGCTGCGCGGCACGGACATCGTGCGGGTGCCGCTGGCCGAGGCGACCAAGGAACTCAAGCTCGTGCCGCCCGAGCGGTACGCCGAAGCCGAGGTGTTCTTCGGTTCATAGCCGTCACTGCCCGCAGATGATCAGCACGCGGGTTTGATTGTGCGGTGACCACACGCTCGCGGTCACGCGCGGCCCGCCAGGTGCCAAATCCGGCCCCATCGGGGGTCCCCATCCCCGCCCGGCGGCCCCCGCTTCCATGATCCCGGTATTTTTGGCGAAGCATTTTCGCTGAAGATACCGGGACCCCGCATGGGATCGTCCACCGAGCCGATGCCACCGTGGCTGACCGCGGCCGCGGTCAGCCACGGCGGCCACGGAACGCCGCCGTCTTGACCCGGTTCTGGCACGAGGTGCAGCAGAACCTGCGGATGGCGTTGCGCGACGTGTCGACGTAGACCCGGTCGCAGTGCGGCGCCGCGCAGACGCCGAGACGGCCCGACATGTCGCTGCCGAGCACGACCGCCAGCCCGGTCGTGCAGCCGGCGGCCCAGCCGGTGGCCATCGAGTCGTCGTGCCCGTGGAAGTGCAGGTGCCAGGGTTCGCCGTCGTGCCGGTCAAGCGACGGCCGCGCGCCCGTCTGCGCGAGCAGCGCGTTGACCAGTCCCGCCGCCGTGCCGACCTCGCCCGCGGCGACCGCGTCGAACACCGCGCGCAACGCCGGGGCGAAGGCGGCCAATTGCGCCGCCTCCGGCGCGGTCACCTGCCGCGTGTCCGGGCGGCCCGCCCGGAGCGCCCCGGTGACCGCCGCGGGCAGCGAAGCGCCGTCGGGCGGCGAATACCGCCGGCCGCGGTTCTCACCCGGGGTCAGCGTGTTGACCAGCTGGACCGCCACCGTGACCACGGCGTCGATGTGACTGTTGAAATTCACTTGACCAGTTACATCCTTTGTTCTTAGCTGTAACTGCCGAAATCATAGTCGCCAGTGACAGGAGACGTCGATGCCGTACCTCGGCCGTGCTGCCGCCCAGGACTGGATCGAGCGCTGGGACCGGCAGCAGGAGTGCTACCTTCCGGACCGCGAGGACCGGTTCACCGCCCTCATCGACGCGGTCGAGGAGGGCGCCGGCCGCCCGGACCCGCTCGTCCTCGACCTCGGCTGCGGCCCTGGGTCCCTCGCGGTCCGGCTGCTCGGCCGGCTTCCCGCGGCTACCGTGATCGCCGTCGACGACGATCCGGTCCTGCTCGCGCTCGGCCGGGCCGGCCACGACGTCGCGGGTCTCACCTTCGCCGACGTGGACCTGAGCGCGCCGGGCTGGTCCGCCGCGCTTGGCCTGGACCGCCCGGCCGACGCGGCGGTGAGCACGACGGCGCTGCACTGGCTGGACCCGGCCCAGCTTGCCTCGATGTACGCAGAACTGGCCGGAGTGCTCCGTCCCGGCGGGCTGCTCTTGGACGGCGACCACCTCAAGGTCGACGAGGCGGACTCGCCCACGCTGGCCCGCCTGGACCGCGCGGTCCTCGAACGCGAGGAGCGCCGGCGGTTTCCTGACGGGCCCGCTGAGACGTGGAAAGGATGGTGGGAGGCGGTGGTGGCCGACCCGGCGCTGGCCGGTCCGGTCGCGGAGCGGGCCCGCCGCCGGGTCAGCGCCGACCACCACGGGTCGGAATCTGTGCTGCTCGGCACCCACGTCAGGGCGCTGCGGGCCGCGGGTTTCGCGGAGGTCGGCACGTTGTGGCAGCGCGGCGAGAACCGCCTCCTCTGCGCGGTCCTCGGCGGCTGAGCCAGCGCCGGCCCGCGCCTCACCGGTCCCAAGTCCTGGCAAACTATGGACGTGTCTGACATCGACTTGGCCGAGCCGTGCGTGTTGCTCAAGCTCGGTGAGATCGTCCTGAAGGGGCGCAACCGCCAGCGCTTCGAACGGATGCTGTTCGACAACATCCGTGCCGCGCTCCGTGACGTCGGCGTGCCTGTCGACGTGTGGCGGCGCGAGGGTGTGATCGTGCTCCGCGTCGATACCGGGCAGCACGGTCCCGGCCATCCCGGCGCGCCGGGCGCCGTGGGCGTGGACCCGGTCGAGACGGTCGACGCCGCGGCCCGGCGGGTCTGCTCGGTCATGGGGATCGTCCGGGTTCACCGCGCGGTGCGCGTGCGCAAGGACGCGGACGCCGCGGCCGCGGCGGCGGTCGCACTGACCGCGGGCGCGACGGGCACGTTCGGCGTCCGGGCCAGGCGCAGGGACAAGCGCTTCCCGATGCGGTCGACGGAACTCGCCGCGCACATCGGCAGCCGGATACAGCAGGCGCACGGCCTGGCCGTGAACCTGAGCCACCCGGACACCCGGGTCTTCGTGGAGGTCGACACCCACGAGGTGTTCGTCTTCACCGGTGGCATGCCCGGGCAGGGCGGCCTGCCGGTCGGGATGAGCGGCCGCGCCCTCGTGCTGATGTCGGGCGGCATCGACTCACCCGTCGCGGCCTACCGGATGATGCGGCGCGGCCTGCGCTGCGACTTCCTGCATTTCTCCGGCATGCCGCTGACCGGCCCGGAGTCGATCTACAAGGCGTACGCCCTGATCAGGGAACTCGACCAGTTCCAGGGCCGGTCACGGCTGTTCGTGGTGGCGTTCGGCAAGACGCAGCAGCGGCTCGCGGCCAGCGGCGCGGAGCGGCTGCAGATCATGGCGCAGCGCAGGCTCATGCTCAAGACCGGCGAGGCGCTCGCCGCCAAGCTCAGCGCCGCCGCGCTGGTCACGGGCGATTCGCTGGGCCAGGTGAGCAGCCAGACGCTGGCCAACATCACCGCGCTCGACGACGCGGTCGCACTGCCGATCTTGCGCCCGCTGATCGGCTGGGACAAGACCGAGATCATGGCCGAGGCGCGCCGCATCCACACGCTGTCCATCTCGGAGCTTCCCGACGAGGACTGCTGTACGCTGCTGACGCCGCGCCGGGTCGAGACCCGGGCGAACGCCGCCGACCTGCGCATGATCGAACGCAGGCTCGGCGCGGACGAGCTCGTCGACGGGCTGGTGTCCTCGGCGCAGGAGTACCGACCGTTCCTGGTGGGCCAGGCCGGCTGACGGGTTCCGCCCATCCTGGTCAGGCTGACGGGAGCTCACCCGTCCTGGTCAGGCGGTCGGCGCGCGCTGCGGTGCGGGCGCGAGGGTGCGCCCGACGATCGGTGGCAGGTGCTGCGCGACGCTGGCCAGCTCGCGGATGTCGCTGCCGACCAGCGCCTGGGGGCCGTCGCAGAGCGCGGTCTCCGGGTACGGGTGGACGTCCACGATGATCCCGTCGGCACCGACCGCGATGGCCGCCCGGCAGAGCGGCAGCACGAGTTCGCGGTGCCCGCCCGAGTGCGAAGGATCCACGATGACCGGCAGGTGGGACAGCCGCTGCGCGAGCGGCACCGCGCTGATGTCCAGGGTGTTCCTGGTGGCCGTCTCGAAGGTGCGGATGCCCCGCTCGCAGAGCACGATGTCGAGGTTGCCACGCTGCGCGATGTACTCCGCGGCCATCAGCCACTCCTCGATGGTGGCGTTCATCCCCCGCTTCAGCATGACCGGTTTGCCGGCCCCGCCCGCCGCCTGCAGCAGCGCGAAGTTCTGCATGTTGCGCGTGCCGATCTGGAGCATGTCGGCGTAACTGGACACGAGTTCGACGTCGCCCGCGTCGACCACCTCGGTCACCACGGGAAGCCCGGTGTCCGCCCGCACGTCGGCGAGGATCTTCAGGCCCTTCTCGCCGAGTCCCTGGAACGCGTACGGCGACGTGCGCGGCTTGAACGCGCCGCCGCGCAGCAATGACGCGCCCGCCGCCTTCGCCATCTGTGCGGCGGCGAGCGCCTGCTGCGGAGTCTCCACCGCGCAGGGCCCGGCGATGACCGTCAGCGTGTCCGGGCCGATGGGCACCCCGCCGACCCGTACCACCGACCGGTCCGGATGGTTCTCCCGGCTGACCAGCTTGTACGGGACCGAGATCCGCACGACGTCGGTCACGCCGCGCAGGCTGCGCAGGTTCAGCGCCTCGAACTGTTCGATGTCGCCAACCAGCCCGACGATCGTGCGGGACACACCCCGGCTGACGAACGCCTCGCCGCCCGCGGCCGTGACGATGTCGACGACGGCGTCGACGTCCTGCGCGGTAGCCTCCTGGGCCATCACGACGACCATGGGTTTCTCCTTTGCCGGTCCTCAGACGGCAAAAGCCCCGGGCCACTGTGGGCCCGGGGCTTCCGTCACGTCGCTCCGTCAGCGCAGCGTCTGGCGGGCGACCGTCCGGACTTCGGGCCGGTTGCCATACCAAAACCAAAACTGCTGACGCACGGAACAGAGCCTAGCGCATCCCCGCCCGGCCACGCGTCGCGGGCGCCGCGCCGTCAGCTTACGGTCCGCTTGCGGTGGCCGTCCGGGCTGCTCTGGCGCGCGCCCGGAGCGCCTTGAGCGTGGCCACGTCGCGTGCTTTCGCCGCGGCGGGCTCTGGGGTCTCGACGATGAACGAGATTCCCGCGGTGGCCGGGTGACCCAGCAACTCGCTGAACGGTTCCTTGCCGATATGCCCGGCGCCGATGTGCTCGTGCCGGTCGCGCCGCGACCCGCACGGGTCCCTGGAATCGTTCGCATGCACCAGCTTCAGCCTGCCGGGCCCGGCGGCGGCGTGCAGCGCGTCGAGCGCCGCCGCGACACCGCCCCGCGCGGCGAGATCGTGGCCGGCCGCGTAGACGTGGCAGGTGTCCAGGCAGATCGCCGCGCGCGGGTGCCTGTCGAGTGCGTCCAGATAGGGCCCGAAGTCGCCGACCGCCGCGCAGAGCATGTGCCCCTTGCCCGCCATCGACTCGAGCAGCAGATCGGGGCCCTGCTCACCGATCCCGTCGAGCAGCGGCAGCAGCAGTTCCCTGACCTGCCGGAGCGCGGCCACGCGGTCACCCCGCACGGCCGATCCGGTGTGCACGACCACGCCGCGCGCGCCGATCTGGGCCCCGCGGCGCAGCGCATGGCGCAGCGATGCCACCGAGCGGTCCGCGGTCTTCGGGTCCGGCGAGCCAAGATTGACCAGGTAGGACGCGTGCACGAAGACGGGCAGTTCGTACCGCGCGAACGCGGCGTCCTGCGCCGGGTCACCGGGCGTCAGCGCCCAGCCGCGTGGATTGGAAACGAACACCTGGATCGCCTCGGCACCGACCGCGGCCGCGTACCGCAGCCCGCTCTTGGCCAGCCCGCCGGCCACGAGCACATGGGCGCCGATCGGTCGCTGCGGCACCATCGCAGCTTAGAGGCTCCCCGCACGCAGGGGGCTAGCCGCCGGGGCCCGCGACTATCGTGATGGTGGCGCCCTTCGGCGCCTGGCCCGTCGGCTGGAAGGCGAGCACGGTGCCGCCGCCGAACCCGATCACGTTGACCTGGAACCCGAGCGCCTCGAGCTGCTTACGGGCGTCGTGTACCTGCATGCCTGTCACGTTGGGAATCTGCACGACCGGCGGGCCGGTGGAGATGTAGAGCGTGACGACCTCGCCCTGCGTGATCGTGGAGTTCGGTGCCGGGCTCTGCTTGACCACGTTGTCCTGCGGCTGGGCCGTGCTGCCCGCCGGCTGTTCCTGCACCTGTAGTTGGTGCTGCTGCAGCCACGCCTCCGCGACCTGTTTCGGCTGCCCGGTGAAATCGGGCAGCCCGATGCCCGCACTCACCGTCAGCTTGACCGGGCGCGTCTGTGGCCAGGACGTCCCGGCCGGCGGGCCGGTGCTGATGACCTCGCCCTGCGGGATCGTCGGCGAGGTCTGCTGCTGCACGGCCCCGGGTGTCAGGCCAGCCGCCACGAGTGCCTTCTGGGCGTCCGCGACCGCCTTACCCGTCACGTTCGGCACCGAGATCATCCGCGGGCCCGCGGATGAGATCAGCGTGATGGTGGCACCGCTGAGCGCATTGCTGCCGCTGCTCGGCATGGTCCGCGCCACCTCGCCCTTGGGCACCTGGTTGTCCAGCTGCGGTGCGCCCATTTTGACGCCGAACCCCAGGTTGCGCAGTTCGGTGGCCGCGGTCGAGGTGGCCAGGCCCGCCACGTCGGGTACCCGCGTGTACCGCCCGGACGACTGCCACCACACGATGAGAGCGACGACGAGTACCACGGCCAGCGCACCGGCCAGATACGCCGTACGGCGGCTGAAAAGCCAGTCGGCCAGGCCGCCGCGCTGGCGGGGTGGCTGGCCTCCGCCGCCGGTCGACACGATCAGCGTGTTGTTGTTCTGGCTCGCGGGCGCCCCGAAGAACTCGGGCCGGTACCCGCTCATCTGCGGGGCACCGTCGAAGACGCCGGGGCCGCCGCTCGGCGCGGGCCTGGCGAACGCTGGCCGGGCGCCGGCGCCGGGAGCGCCGGGGACGCCGGAGATCGTTGACTGTTGCGGATCACCGCCCTGGGGCGGGGGAGCGGGGAACGGCCCGGCCGGTGCCATCGCGGCCGGCGTCTGCCCAGGCGGTGGTGACGGCGCATACGGCATGCTGCCCTGCGGCGGCGAAGCCTGGGTGTAGGGCGGCGCGCCGTTCCATTGCTGGCCGGGCCGGCCCGGCTGGCCCTGTTGCGCGTGCGGCCACTGCTGGCCGGGCGGGGCGGGCTGGCCGTGGGATCGCTGCGCGGGCATCTCGGCGCCCGGCGGGAAGGCCGACGCGCCTGGCAGGCGGCGGCGGGTATCGAAGACCGCCCGCAGCAACTGGCTGGCGTCGTCCGGCCGGAGCCCGGGGTCCCTGCTCGTCGCGGCCGCGAGCAGCGCGTCGACCGCCTGCGGCAGCCCGGGGACGATGCTGGACGGCGCGGGAATGGTCTCGTTGACGTGCTTGTACGCAACGGCGAGCGGCGTGTCGGCCAGGTGCGGCTGGCGGCCCGTGAGGAGCTCGAACAGCATGACGCCGGCCGCGTAGACGTCG
>DATFVJ010000402.1:0-5858 GCA_035260365.1 Streptosporangiaceae bacterium | reverse complement strand
GAAACCGCCGCGGCGAACCTTCCGCTTCGCGTCGCCGAGCCGGCCGGAAACCCGGCGCTCGTGCCGGTGGCAGGCGGCGTCCGGGGTGGGCTGGCGTGGCTGGTGGCCGCGATGGTGGCAAGCACCGCCGACCGGAGCTGGGAACGGCTGAAGATCTGCGCCGAGGACTCCTGCCAGTGGGCGTTCCTCGACTCGTCCAAGAATCGTTCGAAGCACTGGTGCTCGATGCAGGAATGCGGCAACCGGTCCAAGACTCGCGCGTACCGCGCCCGCCGCGCACGCGGAGAATCCGGCTGATGAGCGCGGACACCTTCGTACGCCCCGCCCGCGGCGCCGACGCCGCCGACCTGGCCCGCATCCAGGTGGCGAGCTGGCAGGCCGGATACACCGATCTGGTCCCCGCGCCTGTGCTCGCCGAGCTCACCAGCGAGGCGGCGGTCAAGCGCTGGCAGGAGCAGTGGGAGGCCGCGGTGACGAGCCCGCCCACGAGCAGGCACCGCGTGCTCGTCGCGGTCGAGCGGGGCAGCGGCCGCACACCGGCCGTGGCCGGATTCACCTCGTTCGGCCCCGCGACCGACCCCGGCCTGTGGCCCGCGACCGACGCCGAACTCTTCGAACTGCACGTGCATCCGGACCGTGTGCGGCGCGGGCACGGCAGCAGGCTGCTCAACGCGCTCGCGGACACCGTGCGCGACGACGGCTTCCATACGCTCTGCACGTGGGCGCTCGAATCGGACACGTCCCTGCGGGACTTCCTCGAATCGGCAGGCTGGGCACCGGACGGCGCCCGCCGCCAGCTCGACATGGGCACGCCCATTCCCCAGGTGCGGCTGCACGCGGCGGTCGGCGGGCCATAGGCACGCGGCCGCACATAGGATCGGTTCGCGCGCGGCGCCACCTCCCCGGCGCGGCCTCCGGGCACCGCCTCCGGGCACCGCGGCGGCGGGTGGGACCGGCACAAGAACAGGCGAGGCAGGGCGAGACGTGGCGAGTGTGAGGGAATGGATATCGGGGGCACGCCCGCGAACGCTGCCCGCAGCGATCGTGCCCGTCGCCGTCGGCTCGGCCGTGGCCGCGGGCTACGGGCACTTCGTCTGGTGGCGGGCCGCGCTCGCGCTGTTCGTGGCGCTCTGTCTGCAGATCGGCGTCAACTACGCCAACGACTACAGCGACGGCGTGCGAGGAACCGACGCCCGCCGGGTCGGCCCGGTGCGGCTCGTCGCGACGGGACTCGCCCCGCCCCGCCGCGTTCTCGCCGCCGCGCTGTGCTGCTTCGCCGCCGCGTGCGCGGCCGGGCTTGTGCTCGCGGCCGTGACCTCCTGGTGGCTGGTGCTGGCCGGGGCGGCGGCGGTCGCGGCCGCCTGGTTCTACACGGGCGGCAGCAGGCCCTACGGCTACCGCGCGCTTGGTGAGATCTCCGTCTTCGTGTTCTTCGGCGTATTCGCCGTGACCGGAACCGCGTATGTGCAGCTCGGCCGGGTGCCGTGGCTCGCGCTCGCGGCGGCGGTTCCCGTCGGGCTGCTCGCGTGCGCGCTCCTTGTCGTCAACAACCTGCGGGATATCGGCACCGACGCGGTAACGGGCAAGCGAACCCTGGCGGTCGTGCTCGGTGAGCAGCGCACCCGGCTGCTCTACATGGCGTGCGCGCTCGTCCCGTTCGGCGCCGCGGCAGTGATCGCTGCGCTACGGCCGGTCGCGCTCGCCGCGCTCGCGGCCGTCCCGCTCGCCGCGGCGCCGGTCCGGCTGGTCCGTGGCGGCGCGGCGGGCCCACGGCTGGTGACCGCGCTCGCGCAGACGGGGCGGCTGCAACTGGCGTACGGGGTGCTGCTCGCGGCGGGCCTGGCCATCCGGCTGTAGCAGGCGGCCGGCCGCCGACGCGGGGAACGGCTGGTCAGGTGTCGACGTTCGGGCTCGGCCCGACGGGCACGAGACGCCCGGGTGGCTGCGGGATCACGACCGCGGACCGGGCGGTGAGGTCGGGGCGAATGTGCACGAGTTCGCCTGACGCCAGCATGCGCCAGCCGCTCTCACCGTCGAGTTGCTCGGAAGCGACGACGACGGACGCGGCCTGGTGCAATTCCGGCGCGTGCACCGATGACGTCGAACTGCGGACGTGCAGTCCGGCCGCGTCGCCGCCCAGGCCCACGGCCACCGGGCCGCCCGGCGCGCCCAGGGTGCCCGAGGCGCTTGTGCCGGCCGGCCGCTCGAGGATGTGCAGTGCATGCTGGCCCGGATAGCGCAGCGCCCACAGCTCGCCCGGCGCGGTGACGACGGTGTTCAGCGACGAGACCGGCAGGTTGGCGCCAATCCAGCGGGCGGCGGCGGCGATCCCCGCGGCCACGTCACCGTCGTGGGCGTCGATCTGCTGGGTCATGAACGCGAAGTACCGCTCGGAGTCGGTATCGCCGAGGACGAGCCGGCCGTAGGAACCGAGCCGCTCGTCCAGGCGCGCCACCTCACCGAACCCTCCGTTGTGCGCCATGATCCGGCCGTGCATGGCGAACGGGTGGGTGTTCTGCGCGGTCCGGCCGCCCGCGGTGGCCCAGCGGACGTGCGCGGCAAACGTCGTCGACTCGGCCTGTTTCGCCGCGTGGATGAACTTCTCGTCGCTGAACGCCGGCTCGGGTTGCTTGTCGAGAATGGGCGTCCCCGCAGCGTCGAAGAACCCGATCCCGCTGCCGTCGACGTTGCGGTGGCTCTGTACCTCAAGGGAGTCGGGCGCGTCGAGCAGCCAGAACGTCGCCCGGATACGCGTGGTCCCCGCCGTCAGCCCGAACAGCCGGCACATTTGTCTCCTCCGCTCCCCCGGCGTGCGCCCAACGATCAGCGTCGGCCCACATCGATCATTCCAGGTGCCCGCGGCGCGGGCTGGGCCTACGATCAGTTGACGCCATTGGCCGGCTCGCGTCCACCTTCGGGTGGGCCCGAGACGAAAGGCACGCAGGCACGGAGGCAGCGCCAGTGTTGATGTTGCGATGCGACGCGACCATCAGGGCCGAGCCCGAACAGGTCTGGCGCTTTTGGACGGACGTGTCTGACTGGCCACGCTGGGACCCGAGCAAGGAGATCGCCCGCCTGGACGGCCCGTTCGCCGCGGGCACGTCCGGCTGGGCCAAGCAGCGGGGCAACCTGGGCGGCCCCTTCACGATCACCGTCGTGGAACCGTACCGTCGCTGGGCCAGCGAATGCCCGTTGCCCCTCGGCAAGGTCGTGTTCGACCACCTGATCGAGCCGCAGCCGGGCGGATGCGCCAAGGTCACCAAGAGCGTCGAGGTGTACGGCGGGTTCGGGCCCCTCTTCCGGCTCTTGTTCGCGGCCAAGATGCGCACGGACATAGCCGGGGCGTTCGCGGCGCTCGAACGGCACATACTCGTAACGTCCGGGCGAGCCCCCTAGCTCCCGAGCGCCGCCCGCTGAGCTGCGGCCGGCGCGCCGTTGTGCTTCCGTGCGCGTGGCATCGCAGCGGGTAAACCGAATGATCCCGAACGGCTGCCGCCACCTGTCACCAGCTGTCGGCCGGCGCGCCCGCCGGGCACCAAAGCGCGGGACCTTCGTCCCTGGCGAGGTCGGCGGGCGTCTGGTCGAGTAGAGGCAACGAGAAGGGCACAACAGACAACGAGCAAGGGGAATGGCGGAGATTTCCGCTGCTCGTGCGGTCTGGCTCCGCGAGCAGCGGAGAGCCCTTCTCGTTACTTCAGGGTGGGATCAGGCTAGCCCGAGCATCGTGTCAAGCCCGACGGTCAGGCCCGGGGGAAGTGCGGGGATGCCGCGGATCGCCGCGAGCACCCCTGGCATGAACGACGAGCGGTCGAGCGAGTCGTGCCGTATGGTCAGCACCTCGCCGTGACCGCCGAGCAGAACCTCCTGGTGGGCCACGAGCCCGGCGAGCCTGACCGCGTGCACGCGCACGCCGACGACGTCGGCCCCCCGCGCTCCGGCGAGCGCCGTCGTGGTGGCATCAGGCGCCGGGCCGAGGCCCGCGGCCGACCTGGCCGCCGCGATGAGCGACGCCGTCCGCGCGGCGGTACCCGACGGCGCGTCGACCTTGCCCGCGTGGTGCAGCTCGACGATTTCCGCGGACTCGAAAAATGACGCGGCCTGCGCGGCGAACCGCATCATCAGCACCGCGCCGATGGAGAAGTTCGGCACGACGAGCACGGTGATTTCCGGCGCCTCGCCGAGCGACAACCTGACCGCGGCGAGCCGTTCCTCGTCGAACCCGGAGGTGCCGATCACCATGTTCCGGCCGTGGGCGGCGCACCAGCGCAGGTTGTCCATGACCGCGCCCGGGCTGGTGAAGTCCACCACCACGGCCGCCAGGGCGAGCTGATCGCGTGGGTCGCCGATGTCGACGGCGGCGGTCAGGTCCATGTCGCCGGAGCCCGTCACCGCACGGCACACCTCGGTGCCCATCCGGCCCTTGGCGCCGAGCACGCCAACTTTGATCATCTGTGTCCTCCGTCCGGGCGCCGATCCAGGCAGCCCGGCGCCGCGCGCGTCAGGCGGCACGGGAACGCGGCCGGGCGATCACGGGGCGACAGCGGCGGAGAAGTCCGTGTCCTCGTCGAACGGGCCGACGACGGCGAGCACCTTCGGCTGGCCGAGCACCTGCTGCGCGACGTCCCGCACGTCGTCAGGCGTGACCGCCTCGATCTTGGCCAGAATGTCGTCGACCGGCTCGAGCCGCGGGTGGACCAGTTCGCTCTTGCCGAGCCGGCTCATCCGTGACGAGGGATCCTCGAGGCCGAGTACGGTCGACCCGCGCATCTGCCCCTTGCCCCGCTCGATTTCAGGCTCCGTGAGCCCGGCGGTGAGCACCTTGCCGATCTCTTCGCGGCAGATCGCGAGCACCTCGTCCGTCTTGGCGGGCAGGCAGCCCGCGTACACGCCGAACATGCCGCTGTCCGCGTGCTGTGACACGAAGCTGTAGACCGAGTACGCCAGGCCGCGCTTCTCCCTGACCTCCTGGAACAGCCGCGAGGACATGCCGCCGCCGAGCGCCGCGTTCAGCACGCCGAGAGCGAAGCGCCGCTCGTCGGTGCGGGCGAGCCCGTCCGTGCCGAGCACGATGTTCGCCTGCTCGGTGCGCCGTGACACCAGCCGGACACCCGGCACCGCGAGCGGGGCGCCCGGCCCGGACAGCCGTGGCGGCTCCGGGCTCGCGTCGCCGAGTACGCTGCCGAACGCCTGCCGGACGAGCGTCACGACCTCGTCATGGCCGACGTTTCCTGCCACCGCGACCACCAGGTTCTCCGGGCGGTAGCGCGCGGCGTAGTGCTCGGCGATCTGCTCCCTGGTGATCGTGTTGATGGAGTCGGTCGTGCCGAGGATCGGGCGGCCGAGCGGCGTGTCGCCGAACAGTTGCGCGGCGAACGCCTCGTGCACGACGTCCGAGGGGTCGTCGTCGTTCATCGCGATCTCTTCCAGGATCACGCCGCGCTCGGCGTCCACGTCCTGGGGGGAGATCAGCGAGGAGGTGACCATGTCGGACACGACGTCGATCGCGAGCGGCAGGTCGGCGTCGAGCACGCGCGCGTAGTAGCACGTGTACTCCTTGCCCGTGAACGCGTTCAGCTCACCGCCGACCGCGTCCATGGCGGCCGAGATGTCCAGCGCGGTACGCCTGCGGGTGCCCTTGAACAGCAGGTGTTCGAGGTAGTGGGTGGCGCCGGCGTGGGCCGTGTCCTCATCACGCGACCCGACGCCGGCCCAGATGCCGAATGCCGCCGACCGGACCGACGGCAGCGTTTCCGTGATGACGCGCAGGCCACCGGGCAGTATGGTCCGCCGGACCGGGTCTGGATTGGCCATCACCGTCACTGGTCGCGGTTTCCACGGAAGCGGGTACGGGTGCGGCG
>DATFVJ010000401.1:0-15211 GCA_035260365.1 Streptosporangiaceae bacterium | reverse complement strand
AGGTGCCCCGAGGTGACGTGACTCGTCGGGCGGCGCAGGCAGGCCGGTCACCTGGCGGGCGTCTGCGCCGCGGTGGGGCGATCCGTGGGGTGGCCCCACCGATCCCGGATGATCGCCGGGGCGTCCTTCGCGCGGGTCCTCGTCCTGGCCCGCTCCGTCCGCGAGCCCGCCCGCCTGCGCGGGCAGCGCGAGTCCGGCGTCTGCCGCCGCGGGGTCGACGGTCACGGCAAGCTGGATGTTGCGGCCGAGCTCCCTCGAAAGCGCGTGCGTGACGAGGGTGCGCAGGCGCGTTTCGAGCTGCTCCTTCGCGAACTCGTTCGGCGTCGCGATGAGCGCGGTGTTCTCCACCAGGCCGAGCGGCCTGGTGAGATTGAGCCAGGCCCGCTGGTGCGCCTCGAGCTGTATATCCGCGAGACCTGCGAGCGACCGTGCCCACACCTCCGCCAGGTCCGTTTCACTCATCGCTGGCCCGCCCTCCCGCGCCGGCCGCCGCCGGTGCATGCCGCCGTCCCGCTTGGTGCCGCGGCGCGGTGGTCACCTGTGCCCCGCTAGCCCAGTGCGGCTAGCCAGTGCCGCTGGCCCGGTACAGCTGGCCCGGTACAGCTGGCACCGTGCCGCTGGCCCGGTGCCGCTAACCCGGCGCCCATACAGCCGAGTCGTGCGACCGTGCCCACGACCGGGACCTGGCAACCCGTAGCCCCCGCTGCCCCACACGTTGTTCACAGCTTTATCCACAACTTGTGCACGGTAGCGATTGCGGTGACCGGTCGCCCCGCGGGATTCCGGTCGCACGATCCCGGTCGGGCGACAGTAACCCCATGCGATGCGTGTCTTCAAGCCGTTGTCCACAGCCTAGAGGCGCGGGGTGGGTCGCGTTGGGGAAACCGCGCTCTCCGAGGTGCCACCCTGGTTTGACCCACATGCGGGCGGGCCGTAACGTACAAGGACCAGGCTGGGATCTGGCGGTACTGGCGTGCCCGCTTCCGGCTCTGACGCACCACCCGCGCTCGCGAGCCCGATGGCGCTTCGGCTGCGGCGCAATGAGCTGCGGCGCGGCGCAGCGGGGTGCTGCAGGCCCGCGGAGACCAGATCAGCCGTGACGTGACCAGACGAGCAGCACCGTACCTGGAGTAGCAGTGAGCAAGCGCACATTTCAGCCGAACAACCGCCGTCGGGCGAAGACTCACGGGTTCCGGTTGCGCATGCGAACGCGCGCCGGCCGTGCGATCCTCTCGGCGCGCCGCAGGAAGGGCCGGGCAAGCCTGAGCGCCTGAAGGCTGCGGACGCGAGGGGCCCGTTCCCCCGGATGCGCACCTTCTCGTGCTTGAGGCAATATCGTGCTTCCCGCTGCGGCCCGGATGAGGCGGCGCCAGGAATTTGACCTGGCGGTCCGCCGGGGCAAGCGCGCGAGCGGCCGGATGCTCACCGTGCACCTGCTGGTCCCAGCCGGTGCAGCGCCCGAAGAAGCCCGCGACGAAGCCCCCAGTGACGAAGCCCTGGGCGAAGCCGCCGAAGAATCGGCCGGCGAATCGGCTCGGGCCGATCCAGCCGCCTCCCCCCGGATCGGATTTGTCATTACCCGTGCGGTCGGCCGGGCGGTGGTCAGAAATCGTGTCCGGCGACGGCTTCGTGAGGTGGCCCGGGTGCGCACTGGACGGCTCCCAGCGGGTAGCCTGCTTGTCATCCGTGCCAATCCCCGGGCAGCGGACGCACGCCAGCGAGATCTCGCCGCCGAGCTCGATCTGGTGCTCGGCAGGTTGCTTCGGCGGCAGGTTAGGGCGTGACATCGGCGATGGACGCGCGACACGCCACACACGATGCGGCACCCGATGCACCGACGTGGGCCGCGTGGCTGCTCATGCGGCCGATTACCGTGTACCGCCGGCTGATCGGCCCGTTGCTCGCGCCGCGATGCAGGTTCGAGCCGTCGTGCAGTACCTACGCGCTTGAGGCGTTGCGCAGGCACGGCGCGCTCCGCGGCACCTGGCTTGCGGTCCGCAGGATCGGCCGCTGCCATCCCTTCCACCGGGGAGGTTACGATCCGGTGCCCGATCGGAAGGTAAGGGTAGCCGCCATGCGGCCGGGGAGCTGAAGATGTCGAAGAAAGCGAAAGGGAGCTAGGCGTGCAGCACCATATCGTCGCGGCGAGCCTCAACCCGATGGGGCTGCTTGACTGGCTGTACGTCGCCGTCGCCTGGGTCATCACGAAGATCCACGCCGCACTCTCGCCGGTCTTCGGCCCGGCGAGCGGCTGGACCTGGGGCCTGACGATCGTGCTGTTGACCGTCTTGGTCCGGTTGCTGCTCTTCCCGCTGTTCGTGAAGCAGATTCACGCGCAGCGGAAGATGGCGGATCTTGCGCCGAGGGTGCAGGAAATCCGTAAGAAATTCAAGTCGGACAAGCAGAAGATGAACCAGGAGGTGATGAAGCTCTATCAGGAGAACGGCGCGAACCCGCTTGGCGGATGCTTGCCGCTCGTCGCGCAGTTTCCTGTGTTCATCTCCTTGTTCACCGTGCTCAGGGCCATTGCTGTTTGGGTGCCAGGTACCAAGCCGAAGTACGGTCTGACGGTCGCGGTTGTAGCGAGCGCGCAGAAGGCGCACATTCTCGGCGTCACCGTGGCAACGAGGTTCATCTCGAACGCCAAGGAGCTTTCCCTACAGGGGGTAAACCCCGTTACCGCGAAGGTCGTGATCGGGCTCGCCGTGATTCTCAGCGGCGCGACCACGTATCTGACGGTACGGCAGAGCATGCGGCGCAACCTCGCCGGCGGAGCCGGAGCCGCCGACAACCCGATGATGCAGTCGCAGAAAATGATGGCCTACGTGGCGCCGCTGTTCGCCCTTACCGGCCTCTACTGGCAGTTCGGCCTGGTCATGTACTGGCTGACGACGAACTTGTGGACGCTCGGGCAGCAGCACTACATCTTCAGCAAATACCCGCCGCCAGCCCCCGCGGGCACGGCAGGGGGGCAGGGCGGCGCAGGCCCGGCCACCACCACCGGTGGTGGTGGCACCAAGCGCGTGAGCGATGGCGGGGGACGAGGCGGAACGGGCCGGGCCGCTCCTGGCACCACGCGCGCCGGGGGTGGCACCACGCGCGCCGGGGCCAACCCTGCGCGGGGCGGGGCTGACTCTCCGCGGGGCGGGGCCGGCACCACACGGGACGGCCAGAGCCGCCCGAGCTTGGGCAAGCTGCTTCGGATACGCCCGGAGCCTGAACCCCAGGATGAGCCGCCGCCTGCGCAGGAGCCCAAGGTCGTGCGACAGCAGCCGGTGCGCCAGCCCCGCAGCAAACGTACCGGTGGTAAACGGTGAAGTCCTCAGGTGCTGGATAAGGAGCTTGTTGTGAGCCAATCCGAGACGGTTACTGGCATTCCCGCCGGGATGGTGGGCGCCGAGTCAATCGCCCCGGCGGATGCGGCGTTGGCGGAACCGGCGGCAGGTGATTCCGGATCCGGTATTGACGGCGGGCCAGACGAGCCGGCCGGCGAGGTCGACCTGGCGGCGCTCGAGCAGGAAAGCGAAATCGCCGCCGATTATGTCGAAGGACTCCTTGACATCGCGGACCTTGACGGCGACATCGACATGGACGTCGAGGGCGATCGTGCGCTCGTGTCCGTCGTGGGTGTCACTCTGGACGAGCTTGTCGGCGCGCATGGCGAGGTGCTCGAGGCGCTGCAGGAGCTGACCCGGCTGGCCGTGCTCCGGCAGACCGGGGAGCGGAGCAGGCTGATGCTCGATGTCGGGGGGTACCGGCAGCGGCGCCGCGCTGAGCTCGGAGAGGTCGGCAAGGAGACCGCCGAAGAGGTCAAGCGGACAGGCAAGGCCAAGGCGCTCGACGCGATGACACCGTTCGAACGGAAGATCATCCATGATGCGGTGGCCACGGTTGGCCTGCGCAGTGAATCCGAAGGCGAGGATCCGCATCGGCACGTGGTGGTCCTTCCCGCTGGACAGTGACGCCGGGCGGTGCCTGGCCCCCCGGGCGAGGTTCTCCACGTGACCCCCGGCGGATGTGGATATCTGTCCGGCCCGGCCGAGCGGCAAGTCACAGCCGGTCCGCCTGTCGGCGTGGCCCCGCCGCCGCCGAAGGCAGTGCGGGACATCTTCGGTGACAGGCTCGCGACCGTCGAGCGGTACGTCGCGCTCCTGGCCGGGCCGGGCGCCGAGCGTGGCCTGATCGGCCCGCGTGAGATCGATCGCGTCTGGGAGCGGCACGTACTCAACTGCGCCGTGGTGGCGGAACTTGTCCCGAGTCCGTGCACACTTGTGGATATCGGTTCCGGAGCGGGACTGCCCGGCATCGTGCTCGCGATCCTCCTCCCGGACGTGTCGGTGATCCTGGTGGACTCGATGCTCAAACGGTCGGTCTTTCTGGCCGAATGTGCGGCAGAGCTCGGTCTGGTCAATGTGGAAGTGCACCGCGGCCGGGCCGAGGACCTCGCGGGAGTGCTTTCCGCCGATGTGGTGACCGCGCGCGCTGTCGCGCCGTTGCACCAGCTCGTTGAATGGGCGGCGCCGCTTGTCCGGCCCGGTGGAACCATTCTGGCCATTAAAGGTGCGCGCGCGGCGGACGAACTTGCTGAAGCGCGTGGTCTTCTGCGCAGACTCGGCGTCAGGAGGGCCGAGATTCTGACGGTCGGCCAGGATAAGGTCGAGCCGGGGACCGTGGTGATCCGGATGGCCGCCGGGGACGGGAAGCGCGCGCCGCTGCGTGCGCGCCGCCCAGGCCCGGCATGATGTCCCGCGCCTGACCATTGGCTCGCGGGGTCGCGGGGAGGGAGAGGAGCGCGAGGATGGCGGACGCACCGGGTCTGGGCTGGCCTGAGCGTTCAGCGGGGGATGTTCTTGCGGAGCCTGGCGGGGGCGTGGGCTGGCCGGTTTCACGTGAAACGAATTCGGAGAATGCGGTCATGAGCTTGGCGGTGGATGGTGCGGCCGTACTGGTGACGGAGAACCCGCTGGCGGCGGCCCCGGATGTGGCCGTCGTGGCCGGTGGCGATGGTGCGGGAAGGGCGCGCGGTGCCGAGACAGACCCGGTGCCCGTGGGGAGCCATTCGTTGAGCGAGTGGCCACGGCCCGCATCGTGCCGGCTCATCACGATCGCGAACCAGAAGGGCGGCGTGGGCAAGACGACGACGGCCGTGAACCTGGCGGCCGGCTTGGCCCGGCACGGCGCACGGGTGCTCGTGATCGATCTCGATCCGCAAGGAAACGCGTCGACGGCGCTGAGCGTTGACCACCACGCGGGAGTGCCCTCGATCTACAACGTGCTCGTCGACGATCTGCCGCTCGCATCGATCATCCGGCAGGCGGAGGAGGTGAGCGGGCTCTACTGCGCGCCGGCCACGATCGACCTGGCGGGGGCGGAGATCGAACTGGTTCCGATGGTCGCAAGGGAGACGAGGCTCTCGCGTGCGCTCGCCGGGTACGACCGTTCTGATCTCGACTACATCTTCGTGGACTGCCCGCCGTCACTGGGCCTGCTGACCGTGAACGCGCTCGTCGCCGCGGCGGAGGTGCTGATTCCGATCCAGTGCGAGTACTACGCGCTCGAGGGATTGGAGCAGCTGCTCCGCAGCGTCGACCTGGTCCGTGACCACCTCAACCCGCGGCTGTCGCTTTCTACCATCCTGCTGACCATGTATGACGCGCGCACGCGGCTGGCCGCCCAGGTGGCGGAGGACGTGCGCGCCCACTTCGGCGACATGGTGCTCGGTGCGGTGATTCCGCGCAGCGTACGCGTGTCGGAGGCGCCGAGCTACGGGCAGTCGGTGCTGAGCTACGACCCGAGCTCCAGCGGTGCCCTTGCGTACCTCGAGGCGGCGAAGGAACTCGCGCTGCGGAGCCTGCCGTCCGCCGCAGCCGGGTAGCGGCGCAGGCCGCCATCTCGAGCGAGCAAGCCATTCCGGGTGAGCGCGTCCCCGGGCCCACGACATTGACCGGGATCCGGCTCGCGATGTAGCGGCAGCCGTTCGGGATTATTGGTGGCGCTGTATCGAGATACCACGACGTCCGGGACGCAGACCGGTACCGAGATGCGCAGCCCTCGGTGGCCAACGGCCTTTGACCGTTCTTCGGCCGGTCTGCTGCCCTGTCACGGACGCCTGCCGACCGGGAAGGCGGCCGGCGGATGCCTCCCGGGGAAGGCGGCACACGGTCCGGGGCATCAGCGGTGCGCGGGATCAGGGGCCCGGTGGTATCAGCGCCCGGGTGGTATCAGCACCCGGACGTCGGGCCGGTGGCGCGGGAGTGCGGTGCGCATGGCTGTCAGCGGATAGCGTGTTGTCGTGCTCCGGCGAGGGTGCGACCGTTGACCACACTGCGGTGATCGAGGAGTGACAGTGGCCCAGCAAAAACGAGGTCTTGGCCGGGGTCTGGGTGCCCTCATCCCGGCGGGACAGGGTTCGAACGCGCGGACCGAGGGCGCGACGCTCGGCCAGGATCACGACGCAGCCAGGGGTGGGGTGGCTGGCGCCTACTTCGAGGAGGTGCTGATCGGCGCCGTCACGCCCAATCCGCGGCAGCCGCGGCAGAACTTCGACGAGGAGATGCTTGCGGAGCTTGCGCTGTCCGTCCGTGAGGTCGGCCTGTTGCAGCCGATCGTGGTCCGCAAGGTGATGCCCGGTCATTACGAACTCGTGATGGGTGAACGCCGGTGGCGTGCGGCGCAGCGCGCTGGCCTCGACCGGATTCCGGCGATCGTGCGCGATACGGCCGACACCGACATGCTCAGAGATGCGCTCATCGAGAACCTGCACCGTGAGCAGCTCAACCCGCTCGAAGAGGCGGCCGCCTACCAGCAGTTGCTCGACGACTTCGGCGTCACACACGAGGAACTGGCCGGACGCGTGGGCAGATCACGTCCGCACATCTCGAACACGATCCGGTTGCTCAACTTGCCGGCGGGTGTCCAGAAGCGGGTCGCGGCCGGGGTGCTCAGTGCGGGTCACGCGCGGGCGCTGCTCGCTGTCGAGGACACCGGCGAGCAGGAGCGCCTGGCGCACCGCATTGTCGCGGAAGGGCTCTCGGTCCGCGCCGTGGAAGAGATCGTCGCGGTCGGCGATAGCACCGGCGTCAAGCCCGAACGACGGCACGTCGCGAAGAAACCGGTCGCGCCGGGCCTGCGTGAACTCTCCGATCACCTGTCGGATCTGTTCGAGACCCGGGTGAAGGTCGAGCTGGGCCAGCGCAAGGGGAAGATCGTCGTGGAGTTCGCTACCTTGGACGATCTGGAGAGGATCGTCACGGCGATGTCCCCGGACCACGCCGTGCGCGGGGGGCGTGCACGGGCGGACAGCACCGAGCCTGGTAACGGCGTGCGGGCGCCAGAGGCGGGCCTCGCGCAGGGGGGCTGATCTCTCCGCAGGGAGGCCGATCTCCGAGTGCGCTTGTAGAACAGCGCTTCGTAGAACAGCGCTTCGTAGAACAGCGGCTGAAGAACAGCGCCCGGGGAACAAACCCGTTTCACGTGAAACGGCGCGACACCGCTGCGGCTCGCGGCCGATGTCACACGCCTGACAGCACCGGCCGGGCGTGACCGCGACGGCAGGTGGAGCCCGCTGCCACATGTTGTGCCACTGTCATGTCACGCGCACACCGTCCTGATGGCGGCCGCGAAGGCATCCACGTCCGCTTCGCTGGTGTCGAATGACGTCATCCAGCGAACGGTATGCGTGCCCGAGTCCCAGACGTGGAAGAACCAGTCGCGCTGGAGCTGTTCGATGTGCCGCGGGTCGAGCGCGGCGAAGACCGCATTCGACTCGACGGGCTGCCGGATCTCGGCGCCAGGGATCGCCCGGACCGCCGCCGCGAGGCGCTGCGCCATGGCATTAGCGTGCCTCGCGTTGTGCAGCCACAGGTCGCCGTCGAGCAGCGCCAGGAACTGGGCCGAAAGAAACCGCATCTTCGACGCCAGCTGCATTTGCTGCTTACGCAGGTAGAGCGCGTCCGTGCCCAGTTCGGGGCGGGTGACGATGACCGCCTCCGCGCCGAGAGCACCGTTCTTGGTGCCGCCGAAGCTCAGCACGTCGGCGTGCTCGGCGAGTTCACCGAGGCCGCAGCCCAGATACGCGGCGGCGTTCGCGAGCCGGGCGCCATCGATGTAGACCAGCAGCCCATTGGACCGGCAGAATGCACTGAGCTTGCCGAGTTCCCCGACCGTGTAGCAGGTGCCAAGCTCGGTGACCTGGGCGATGGCGACGACTCTCGGCTGCACCCGGTGCTGGTCGCCCCGCCCGCCGAGCCGCTGTGCGACGAGCTCGGGCGTGAGTTTGCCATCGGGCGCGGCCACCGTGAGCAGCTTGCAGCCGAGCAGGCGCTCGGCCGCCCCGCACTCGTCCACGCTCAGATGCGCGGTCTCCGCGCAGATGATCCCCTCGTAAGGGCGCAGGAGCAGGCTGACACCGAGGATGTTCGCGGCAGTCCCGTTGAACACGAAGAACGCACGCGCCTCGTTGCCGAAGCGTGCGCGCAGCAATTCCGCCGCGCGTTCCGTCCATCGGTCCGCGCCGTACGCGGGCGCGAGGCCGGAGTTGGCTCGGGAGACCGCCTGAAGCACGGCCGGGTGCACGCCCGCGTGGTTGTCGCTGCCGAAGTCGTGAGAGCTTTCCACGCGCCGAGCCTAGCGAGCCGCGCGGTCACCGCCCCGCTCCGCGTCGGCTACCCGTCCGGCGTCGGCTACCCGTCCGGCGTCAGTTACCCCGTCCGGCGTCAGTTACCCCGTTGCGCGGCGAGCAGGAGAAGATCGCGGCAGACCGGGCCGAAGCCGAAGCCGGCTGCCTCGAGCGCCATCGGCAGCGTGCTCGTCTCCATCATTCCTGGCGCCACGTTCACCTCGAGGAAGAAGACCTTGCCCGCCTCGTCGACGATGAGGTCGGTGCGGGACAGGTCACGCAGGCCGAGGGTGGTGTGCGCGGTCACCGCGGTGTCCGCGGCAGCCTTGGCCGCTTCGGCGGATATCCGCGCGGGCGTATAGAACTCGGTGCGCCCCGCCGTGTACCTCGCGGTGTAGTCGTACGCGCCCTCGTCGGGGACGATCTCGACGGCCGGGAGCGCTTGGGGCCCGTCTCCGAGGTCGACGACACCGACGGCGACCTCGGTGCCGGGGATATAGCGCTCGATCAGCGCGGTGTCGCCGTACGCGAAGCAGCCCACCATGGCCGCGGGAAGCTCCTCGGCGGTCAGCACGAGCCCGGCGCCGAGAGCCGAGCCACCGCGCGACGGCTTGACGAACAGCGGAAGGCCGAGCCGAGCGGCGATGCGGTCGAGCACGGCGGCGGCTCCGAGATCATGGAAGGTCTCCCTGGGCAGCGTGATGGCCTCGGGTGTGATTAGACCGGCGCCGCTGATCAGCGTCTTTGCCGTCGGCTTGTCGAAGGCGAACCGGCACGCACCAGCGGTCGCGCCGACAAAGGGCACGTCGAGCAGCGCGAGTACCTCGCGCACGGCACCGTCCTCGCCTGAGACGCCGTGAATGGCGGGAAAGACCGCACCGGGCGGGTCGGCGACGATAGCTGGAATCAGCGCGGCGTCGGCATCGACGGTGATCGCGTCCACGCCGTTCTCACGGAGTGCGTCACAGACGCGGCGGCCGGACCGCAGTGATATTTCGCGCTCGTGTGACAGTCCTCCCGCGAGCACCAGGACATGGCCTAGGTCGGTCATCTACGGGTCCTTCCCATGGCGGCGAGCAGCCGGCGCTCGTGCGGCGATGACCGCAGTCTGCTCGATGTGACGTGGCTCAGGCGACCTCAGGACCGGGTGTGTCCACCCCAATGTTCCCGTTTGCCCGGCCGGAGCCGAACGTTTCCCGCAACTCGATCTCCGCCTCGATCACCCCGGCCAGCCGCCGGACGCCCTCCCTGATCCGGTCCGGTTCCGGCAGGCAGTACGACAGCCGCATGTGCTGTGTGCCCTGGCCGTCGGCGTAGAACCCGGTGCCAGGCACGTAGGCGACGCGGGAGGAGACAGCGCGGGGCAGCATGGCCTTGCTGTCGAGCCCGTCAGGGACCCGCAGCCAGACGTAGAAACCACCCGCTGGGCGGGTCCACTGGCATCCGGCCGGCATGAGCGCGCCGAGCGCGCCGAGCATCGCATCCCTGCGCTGCAGATACAGCTCACGGAAGATCTTTATTTGCTCGCGCCACGGCTGCGTGCACAGGTACTCGCGGACCAGTAGCTGCGCGAGGCTCGACTGGCACAGCACTGCGGACTCGGCCGCGAGCACGAGCTTCTCCCGCACGGCGGGCGGCGCGAGCGCCCAGCCGACCCGTACGCCCGACGCGAACGTCTTGGAGAAGCTGCCGAGGTAGACAACCCCGTCCGGGTCGTCCGCGCGCAGCGCGCGCAGCGGCTCACCCTCGAACCCGAGGAGCCCGTACGGGTTGTCCTCGACGACGAGCAGCCCGGCGGCGCCGCAGATGTCGAGGATCCGGTGGCGGCGCTCGGCGGCGAGCGTGACGCCAGCCGGGTTGTGGAAATTCGGCACGGTGTAGAGGAACTTGGCGCACCGGCCCGCGGCGGTGAGCCGTGCGATCGCGGCGTCGAGTGCCTCGGGAATGAGCCCGTTGTCGTCCATCGGCACGTGGACCACGTGGGCCTGATAGGCGGCGAATGCCCCGAGCGCGCCGACGTAGGAAGGTGCCTCCGCGAGCACCACGTCGCCCGGGTCGACGAAGATGCGCGTGATCAGGTCGAGCGCCTGCTGCGAGCCGACGGTGACGACGACGTCGTCCGGGTGGGCGTGCACTCCTTCGAGCGCCATGACCTCACAGATCTTCTCCCGCAGGCCGGGATCCCCGTGGGCGGGGCAGTATTGCAGTGCCACGGAGCCGCGGTCCGCGATGAGCTGGCCCGCCAGCTCACCAATTACGTCTAGTGGCAAGGCGGACACATTAGGTGATCCACCGGCGAGGGAGACGATCTCCGGGCGGGCGGCGACGGCGAACAGGGCCCGAATCTCCGAGGCGATCATGCCGCGCGCGCGGGCGGCGTACCGATCGACGAACGGATCGATTCGTGATCCATGAGCGTGTTGCGGATCCGTCGGCACGGCATCTCCTCCGGCTGGGGACTTGTATACCCGGCAGCACTGACAGTTCGGCCAGAACCTGATGCTCCGGCCGGTGTGGGCGCGGCCACCAGGTATCTCCGAGCTTATGCGGCACCCCGAGTTGGCCCGCCGGTTTTCCGCATCAGCTACGATGCCAGCACGAGCACGTCCGTCGCCGATTCTCCGCACGGGCCGTGTTCGCGGCGGCCGGAAGCCGCCGCACCTAAGCAGATCCGCCCGCCAGGCCCACAACCACCGGGGGATACGGGTGTCCCGCCGCCTCGCCAGCATCACCTTGGACAATCTCGATGACCTGCCACGCAGGTGCCGCAAGTGCGTCTTCTGGGAGCTTGACCCGGTCAGCGGGGCCCGCGCGGATGAGGCCGGCGGCCCGGAGCTGGAGAAGGAGTCGTGGATCTCTTCGACCCTACTCGAATGGGGAAGCTGCGGAAAGCTCGTCTACGTGGACGGCGTGCCCGCGGGCTACGTGCTTTACGCGCCGCCCCTGTACGTGCCGCGCTCGGTCGCCTTTCCCACCAGCCCGGTGAGCGCCGACGCGGTGCTGCTCATGACGGCGCACGTTCTTGACGAGTTCGCGGGGGGTGGCCTCGGCCGCGTACTCGTGCAGACGGTGGCGAAGGACCTGACCAGGCGTGGCGCCAAGGCCATCGAGGCGTTCGGCGACCTCAAGCGGGAGCAGCCTGCCTGCGTCCTGCCGGCCGAGTACCTGCTCGCGGTGGGGTTCAAAACGATCCGGCCGCATCCGCGCTATCCCCGGCTGCGGCTCGAGCTCAAAACGGCGCTGTCCTGGCGCGAAGATGTCGAGGTCGCGCTGGAAAGGCTGCTGCGGACGATGACGCCTGAGCGGGCCCTGCGCCCCGTCTGAGGGGAGGTGGCCGCGAGGGCCGCGGCCCGCCGGCCGGGCTCAGCGTAGGGTAGAGCGTGGGGCCCGGCGGGCACCGGCCCGCGGCGCCGGTCAGAGGTACTCGGCCAGATCGCGCAGGAGTGCGGCCTTCGGCTTGGCCCCCACGATCTGCTTGACGACCTCGCCACCGGAGAACACGCCCAGCGTCGGAATGGCCAAAATCCCGTACCGCTGCGCCACTTCGGGGTTCTCGTCGATGTTGACCTTGACGACATCGATCTTGTCGCCGTGCTCCTGGGCGATCTCTTCGAGTACGGGCGCGACCATGCGGCACGGACCGCACCATTCGGCCCAGTAGTCGACGACCACGGGCTTTTCGGCCTTGAGCACGTCGACGTCGAAACTAGCGTCGGTGACAGCTTTGGTGGCGCCCAAAGTGGTTCTTCTCCTTTGTCGGTGTCCCTGGCGGCCGGCGCGGGTGCGCCGGCCGTCGTCTGTCTGCTCGCCGCGGCCGTGACGGCCAGGCCAGCGCTTGGGGTCAGTCTTCCTGGCTGGCCAGGAACCGTTCGGCATCGAGCGCGGCCGCGCATCCCGTGCCTGCCGCGGTGACCGCCTGGCGGTAAGTCCGGTCGACCACGTCACCGGAGGCGAACACGCCGGTGATGGCGGTCCGGGTGGTCGGATGTTCGACCTTCAGGTACCCGTCCGGGTCGGTCTCCAACTGGCCGGCGAACAGCTCGGAGCGAGGGTCGTGGCCGATTGCCACGAACAGCCCGCCGAGTTCGATCACGCTTTCCTCGCCAGTCTTGGTGTTACGGATGCGGGCACCGGAGATCCGGTCCTCGCCGAGCACCTCCACGACCTCGCTGTCCCACAGAAAGCGGATCTTCGGGTTCGCGAAGGCCCGGTCCTGCATGATCTTGGAAGCGCGCAGCGCGCCGCGCCGGTGGATCACGATGACCTCGCTCGCGAAGCGGGTGAGGAACAGCGCCTCCTCGATCGCCGAGTCCCCGCCGCCGACCACCGCGATGTCCTTGCCGCGGAAGAAGAACCCGTCGCAGGTGGCGCACCAGGACACTCCGTGTCCAGCCAGCCGCTTCTCGCCGGGGACACTAAGCTCACGGTGTTTCGAGCCGGTCGCGATGATCACGGTCGTCGCCAGGTAGGTGTCGCCTGATGCCTCGACCACCTTGGGGTTGGCGCGCAAATCGACACTGGTCACGTCGTCCGCCACGAGTTCGGCGCCGAACCGCTCGGCCTGCTTGCGCATCGAGTCCATCAGGTCGGGGCCGAGTACCCCGTCGGGGAACCCGGGGTAGTTCTCGACGTCGGTGGTGGTCATCAGCGCACCACCCGCCGTCACCGAGCCCTCGAACACCAGCGGTTTCAGATCCGCGCGCGCCGCGTACAGGGCTGCCGCATAACCGGCCGGCCCTGAACCGATGATGATCACGCTGCGCACGTCGCTCACGCCCGCACCTGCCCCTTCTCTGCCGCCGGGAAACCTTGCGGCATCCCGCTCAACCGATCCTAGGGCTCGTTGATTCCCGGGATCGCCGGATCGAAGGGCGGCTTGGAACTCCTAACAAAGTGGCATGTTGGCCAGTCGCCGCCCGAAGATGATGCCGCAGGCCAGGCAGAGGAAGGCTTCGTGGATGTCATCGCGGACTTCCCAGCGGACGCGCAGCCGACGGAGCCAGTGCAGCAGCGCGAAACTCTGCTCAACTACCCAGCGGTGCACGCCCAGCCCGGAGCCATGCTCCGTGCCCCGGCGGGCGATCACGGGGTGATCCCGGCCTTGTGGACCTGCTTGCGGTACTTGTCGTGGTCATAGCCGCGGTCGGCGTAGATCGCGTCCGGGGCGCGGCCCTGCCGTCCGCGGCGGCCCCGCCCCGGCGGGATGGCCTGGATCAGGGGGCATGAGCTGGGTGACGTCGTTGCGGTTGCCGCCGGTCAGCGACACCGCCAGCGGGATGCCGTGCGCTTCGGTGATCAGGTGGTGCTTCGAGCCGGGCCGGGCACGGCCCACCGGGCTCGGCCCGGTTTTGGGCCGCCCTTGACCGCCCGCACGTGCGGGTGAGTGCCTGTGGTGGTTAGAGTGCACCCACCGCCGATTCGATCGCCCGCAGCCGCCGTTCGACCGCTTCGGTCGCCCATGAGCCGACCTTGGCGGCGGACACACCCCACGCGCGTACTTCATCCTCGTAGGCCTGCAGGCCAACGTACTGGACCAGCATCGTCTCGTAGTGAAGCAACCCCATGTCCGCCACGTGGAGCAGGCCCCGATGGAACCGATCCACGACGTTGTTCTCTGCATCTGACCCGTACTCGTCCACGCCCTCGTAATTGGTCCGGCGCCGAAGTTCGTACAGGAAGTCCATGAGCGTCGTCGCCCGCAGGTTCACGACCAACTTTACGCGTTCGACGCTGGGCAACCTCTTACGCGGCTTTCCATCTTTTGTCTTGTTCTTGCGCAACCAGTCATCCCGCGCTGATGTGATCTTCCACCGCCGCGTCATACGCAGCGCTGCCCACACGTAGTCCTCTGGCTCGTGGGAGAGCTCCATCGGGTTAAAGGACTTCGGCGCGGTGATCGCCGGGACGAGGACGCAGCCAGGCAATGACTCAGGATCACCGGCCAGCGTAACCCCCCAACTGCGATAAGCGCGCTTGGCCCGCTGACTCTCGAAGTCGCGATGGACGGCCTGATGGGTACCACACGTTGTTCCCGCCGAGGTGGTCATCGCCCTCGCTGCGTTGAAGACTGCATAATACGTCTGGACGGGCAAGGTCTGTGCGGCGACGCGTCGCAGCATGTCATCGTCATATGCATCGCTCACCCTGGCCGCCAACTCCGTCTGCCAAGCGATACGCAGCAGTCGTCTGACCTCCTTGTCCAGCATTCGAGGAGCGCCTGGTGCCTTCCCGCGCTGCATTACTGCCACAGCAGCCTTCTCGTGCGCGTCTGGAGCAAACCAGCCGCCACGGTCGTAGTCCCGTATGCCACCGAGCACATTGCTGATGACTACGAACTTCGCGGTGGCCTCTGTGAGCACCGGGTCGGGCTCCACCATTACCTGGATCACCGGAACCCCAAGCCAGGACTGCTGCGCATTCCAGCGGCGCTCCTCGCTTCGCATGACAGCGGTCTGAGCATTGAATTAGCCCTCATCGCGGTCTGTTGCACCGGATGTTCCTGAACATAGTGGGGCGAGGATATCGGGGAGACGCTCGTCGTGAGCCTCCAACAGGATGGTCTCCGCCCGCGGCCTGTGGCGGCGGGCCCGGTCA
>DATFVJ010000400.1:0-13937 GCA_035260365.1 Streptosporangiaceae bacterium | reverse complement strand
GAGTTCAGGGCCGCGAACTCACCCTGACGTCCTTTGAGGACAGGCACATACAGCACGTTAGACATGGAGCCGCGCCTGCCGAGTTTCTGGTTCGTAGGAAACTCGCTGGCGGCGTGGCCCCAGCTTCAGGCCCTCCGGGCTCACATGGCCTTGTGCCTCACTGTCGCTCTCGCCTTCATCTCGATGGCCGTTTGTGTCTGCCTCTTCGAGCCGTTCAATCACCCACTGACGGATTAGAGCCGTTGGCTGGGTGCCGCGCTGCTCAGCAAGTTCCCGGAGCCTCCGAAGCTTGGACATTGGAATCCGTACCGCATAGACCTGTGATGGGTCTGCGGCACGCTTACGCCCGCGCTGACCGGGTGCCGGCGCGACCTCGCCGCGTTCCTCCGCCTCGGCGCGTGCTTCCGCTTCGGCGGCCTCGCGGGCAAGTGCTTGCCGGATGCTCTCGCTCATCGGCCCTCCTCGTACTGCTTGATCTCAGATGGCTTGGCTGCCCAGGCCGTGGCACCCCACCACCGGGATTCCGGCGGGTGGTCCTTCGGCGCCAGAATGGCTGTCACGACAAAGGCAGCCATCGTCGAGTAGCCGGTCACCTTGACCGTCAGCCCGGACACGCTGCCCGCGGAGCGAACCCACCGGCGCTCGTCCTGACACGCCTCGGTAGCCCACTCGGTAAGTACGCTGGGCTCGGTGGAGTTCTTCCGTTCTGCACGGCGTGCAGGGTCGTGCTCCCCTACCTCGGACCAGTCGATGTCCTCGAATACAAGATCGGCATAGGGCACTCCCTCGTATTCGTGTTCGCCCGCTGGCATACACCTCACCATACCTAGTCGTATTACGGAAATCAAGAAAGAACAGCATAACGTATTACGGCATAGTCGCATCGATACCCCGGAGCTACGACCCCAAGCGGCTCACGCCGCAGACCGCGTGGCAGGCCGACGCGATCCGCGATCGGATACGCCCGGAATCCCCCACCGAGGGTGGCTTGCGCGATCATTGACGCATGGCCGCCGAAGATCCGCGTGCGCAAGGTCATGCCTCCAGGCACGCGTCTGCTGGCTACGGGTGGCAGAACGCAGCCACGTCGAGGCTGGCAGGTGAGACACGGTGCGTCACGATAGGTGATTACGGGGTGCCTAAATGGCACTTGTGGGCAGGCGCGGGTGTAGCCGGGGCGGGACGGACTGGTGATCAAGGTTGGCAGACGCGCTGCACGAGGTCCTGCCAGCCCTGTGCGATCCGCTCCTCGACTCGGAGGGCGGCTTCGGTGAGGTCGGACGCGGACAGGTAGAGCAGGAGGGGGCCGTCCAGGGCGGCGGTGAGCTGGACGGCCAGGACGTCGAGGTCGGCGGCGCCGAGGTGCATCTGCCCGAGCAGCATCCGGATGTGCAGCTGGGAGAGGGTCGTCACTGGCCCGGCTGGTACGGGCTGGCCGCCGTCCAGGGCGGCACGGGCGATCTCACGGTGCCTGAGCAGGAAGCCGACCCGGGCCCGGCCGTAGGCGATCAGGCGGTCCAGCGGCGCAGCGCCCGGGCCCAGCGGCGGCGGCCCGGACATGACCTGCTCCTGGAAGGCCCGCTCGTCGTCGTCAAGGAGCGCCTGGAAGATCCCCGCGCGGGTGCCGAACCGGCGGAACACCGTGCCCTTGCCCAGGCCCGCCCGTTCGGCCAGCCCGTCCATGGTCAGTTTGTCCGCGCCCTGCTCGGCGAGCATCTCACGGGCCGTGGCCAGCAGGTGCAGCCGGTTGCGGGCGGCGTCGGCACGCTCGCCGCGCGGCGCTCCCAGCGGCAGGACGGGCTGGTCCACAGGCTTCACTCTACGGCCGGAATACTAAACGGGGTAAAGTCCGCTTATTCTCTCATGCGGTGGCACCGCCAGCACGCCACCGGGACCGTCCCGGGGTGCGCAGCACTGAACTGGAGAAACGCTGATGAGCCTGTTCCGTCTGGACGCCAGCATCATGCCCGGCACCTCGGCCAGCGCCGAGCTCGCCGACCTGCTGGAAGCCGAATGGTCCGCTGCCCGCCCCGGCGAGCCGGTCGTCCGCCGCCACCTGGGCACCGATCCGCTGCCGGCCGAGGCGTGGATGCTCGCGACCACCGCCAGCTTCACGCCAGAAGGCGAGCGCACCCCGGCCCAGCGCGACGCCCTGGCCCTGGCCACCGGTCTGACGGCCGAGCTGACCGACGCGGATGCCGTCCTGCTGGCGGTCCCGCTCTACAACTTCGGCGTCTCACAGCACTTCAAGACCTGGATCGACCTTGTCATCGCCGGAGCTGGACCAGGGGCCACCGGCCTGCTGAAGGACAAGCCCACCGCGCTGGTCACCGTCCGCGGCGGCGGCTACGGACCCGGAACCCCCCGCGAGGGCTGGGACCACTCCACCCCCTACCTCCGGCGCATCCTCGGTGCCATGTGGCAGGCCGACCTCACCGTCATCGAACGGGAACTCACTCTCGCCGCCACCACCCCCGGCATGGAAGGCCTCAAGGACCTGGCCGCCCAACGGCACACCGAGGCCGTCGACGCCGCCCGCCACACCGGCCGCGCCCTGGCGGCCAAATAACTGGCCGCGAGATTCAGCGCAGGGCGGTCGACCGCGTGTCCACGACAAGCTCGCCGTCGCGCCAGACGGCGGCGACCTGCGGCACACCGGGCCGGTAGGCCAGGTAGACGTGCGAGGGAGCGTCGAGCAACAGGACGTCGGCGCGGGCACCGGGCGTCAGGTGCCCGACGTCGGTCCGGCGGAGCGCCCGCGCGCCGCCGGTCGTGGCGGCCCACACCGCCTCCTGCGTCGTCATGCCCATCTCACGGACCGCGAGCGCGATGCACAGCGCCATCGAGGAGGTGAAGGAGGAGCCCGGATTGCAGTCGGTCGCGAGCGCCACGGTGGCGCCGGCGCCGAGCAGCCGCCGCGCGTCCGGGTAGGGCTGGCGGGTGGAGAACTCCGCCGCGGGCAGCAGCGTCGCGACGGTGCCCGAGGACGCCAGCGACGCCACGTCCGCGTCCGACAGATACGTGCAATGGTCCGCCGACGCCGCGCCGGCCTCGACCGCCACCTGGACGCCGGGCCCCGGCCCGAGCTGGCAGGCGTGCACCCGGGGGACGAGGCCGGCGTCCCGCCCGGCGGCGAGGACCGCCCTCGCCTCGTCCGCACCGAACGCGCCCCGGTCGCAGAACACGTCCACCCAGCGGGAGTATGGCGCGCACGCGGCCAGCATCGGGCCGCACACCAGGTCGACGTACGCATCGGTGTCGTCGCCGAACTCCGGCGGCACGACGTGCGCACCAAGATAGGTGACCTCGTCGGTGACCTCCGCGGCCAGCCGCACGCTGCGCCGTTCGTGCGGGACGTCGAGCCCGTAGCCGGACTTGCACTCGAACGTGGTGGTGCCCTGGCGGAGCATCTCACCTGCCATCCTGCGCACTCCCGCGCGCAGTTGCGCGTCGGAGGCCGCGCGGGTCGCCGAGACCGTCGCGGCGATGCCGCCCGCCTGGTAGGGACGGCCCGCCATCCTGGCGGCGAATTCCGCGCTGCGGTCACCCGCGAAGACCAGGTGCGCGTGGGAGTCCACGAACCCGGGGAGCACGGCGCGGCCCCCCGCGTCGACCACCTCGTCCGCTGGGGGCGCCTTCGCGGCCGGGCCGCACCACGCGACGTGCGCGTCCTCGATCACGAGCGCCGCGCGGGTCAGCGCGCCGAACCCGGCAGCACCTCCCGCGCCGTGGGCCGCGTGCTCGGGCGCGTTGGTGACCAGCTCCGCGACGTTCGTGATCAGCGTGCTCATCGCACCTTCTCGGTGAGTGCCGGGCAAACCGGAACGCCGGGACCGGCTGCGGGAACTCGCTCAGGGACCGCGCCGCCGCGTCCCTTTCCTCGCTCCCCGCTTGTTGGCCTTACGGCCCGCCAGGCATGATCTTTCACTCGGCGGATGTGCGGCTTGGTGTCGTTATAGCAACAGCTACGCCACATCCTCTTGCGCCGCGGCGCGCACGCGCTACGGCCCGGCTGGTGCGCACGATCGCCGTCGGCCTAACGCGGCCGTGACGGAAATTCCATCGCCATCATGGTCTACCCCCGCCCGGCACGGTCCAGCCCCGGCCATCTGCTCAGCGCTGGCCGGGCTGGACCTCCATGGGCGGTGCCGCCAGTTCTAACCCGCGAGCGGGACCGGTTTGATCACGGTGTCACAGTAGGTGGAGTTGGCGCCGAACGGGCCGCCGCACTGCGTCGTGGTGGCGAACTGGTTGGCCTTGCCGTAGTCGAACGTCGTGCCCGGGTAGTCCGCGCCGTAGGTAAGGGCGCTGGCCGTCCCGTTGAACGCGAACCAGGGGTAGACGCAGAACGGGCCGCCGTAGGACGTGCAGTTCTGGTTGATCTCCGCGGTGCCGCCGAAGTCGCTGACCACGGCCCACTGCTTCGCCCTCGATCCGTCCGCGAAGCTGACCGACGTGATCCGCAGCGGTGTGAAGCCCAGCCAGTGGGCCTCGTCATAGGAGTCGCACTGCGTCTGGCCCGGCAGGCAGAAAGCGCCGGCCGGGCTGGTGAAGGGGGACGTGTGCCCGATCTCCCACACGAACGAGTTCGGCGTGTCGTTCACCAGGCCCCAGCCGAGCGCGTTGCCGATCTGCTGCTTGTCGAACGCCGGAAGCAGCGGACCGTACTTACTGTTCAGCACGATCGTGCCGTCGTGACCGGTGGACAGGTCCGTTACGTGGATATACCAGCCCACCGACGGCGAGACCACAAAGAAGTGGATGCGGATGGTGTCGCCGGCGTTCATGACCAGCGGCCGGTTACTTGATCCGTCGAAAAGCTCGGCGTTGAAAGCGGCGTTCTCCTTGTTGCTGACCGAGTCCACCTGCCATGTCGGGGAGCAGACCGAGTACTTGTTCGGCGCCTGGACGACGTTGAAGCCGCCGTCGGCCGAGCAGCTCTTGACGATGGCGTCGGGGTAGAACTGCAGCTCGAGGAAGGCCTGGTTGAACAGGGAATGCGGGTTGGGGTCGGTCACGGTGCCGCCCCACCAGAAGGTCGGGCCGACGGAGGAGACCGGAACGGCGCCGTCCTTCGGCAGGACAGCGGTCCACGTCAGATCCTTCGCCGACCCGGGCAGCGAGGACACGGGATCGAGTTCGGGCTCGTCGTGACCGGTGCACCCGGCCGCGTACCAGATCGGGTACTCGGAGCTGTAGTTCGGGTGATGGGCGATGCAGACGGCCCCCCCTGTTGCGGCGCCCGCGGCCTGGCCAGCTCCGGCCAGGAACAGGCCTCCGGCACTGACCGATAACGCCGCGGCTACCAGAAGACGAATCTTGAGCCGTGCCATACGTTCCCTCCTCAGCAACCGCCGGTTGCTCAAGCGCAGACAGCTCGGGCAGGAAAATCCTAGTCAAACCGGCCGATATCGCGCCAGACGGTCCGCTAGGCGGCCGCTCAGCCGCTTAATCTCCCGACAACGCGCCGAGCGCGGTGCAGAGGGCGCCGGGCACGTCGGGCACCGTCAGGTGCTGTCCGTCGCGTACGACGTCGCGGCCGCCGATCACCACGTTGCGCACGTCGGCCGCCGACCCCGCGAAGATCACGGACGCGAGTGCCGTCGCGGCGGCCGTGCCGGCCAGCCGGGGCGAGCAGAGGCCGACCGTGACCAGATCGGCCCACGCGCCAGGGGCGATCTCCCCAGCGTCCGGCCAGCCGAGACAGGCGTGACCGTGCATGGTCGCGGCGCGCGCGAGCTCGTCCGCGGTGAAGTGCCCGCGCTCTCGCGTGGCCAGGCGCTCCATGAACTCGATGCCGCGTGCCTCCTCGATCGGGTCGATGACGGCGTGACTATCGGTCCCGACGGTGAGCCGGCAGCCGGCGGACACGAGCTCGCGGGCCGGCCCAAGCCCGTCCGCGAGATCGCGCTCGGTCGTCGGACACAGGCAGGCGAACGTCTGGGTCCCGCCGAGCAGATCCATGTCGGCCCTGCTCACGTAGGTGGCGTGCACCACCGTGGTACGCGGGCCGAGGACCCCGGCGTTGAAGAGAAGCTGCGCGGGTGTGTAGTGGTACGCGGCGAGGCAGGCCTCGTTCTCGGCCGGCTGCTCCGACAGGTGCGCGTGCAGTGGCGCGCCGTGGCGCTGCGCCCATGCCACCACCGGGTGCATCTGGCCCGGCGGCACCGCGCGCACGGAATGGATCGCGGCCCCGGCCCTCGCGTGCGCGCCGAGCATGCCATGGGAGTCGGGCGCGAGTGCGTCTGCCCTGGCCGCCCAGCGCCAGGCGTCCCCGTCGCCGAACCGCAGCTGGGTGCCTGCGAGCGGCTCGGCCCGGCCGCCGGGTGTCAGGCCGCCGGACAGGTAGCAGGTGTCGAGCAAGGTGATGCGGATACCCGCGTCCGCGGCGGCCTGGACGAGCGCGCGGCCCATCGCGTTCGGGTCGCCGTAGGCGCGGCCGCCCGGCCCGTGGTGCAGGTAGTGGAACTCGCCCACACAGGTCACCCCGGCGAGCGCCATCTCGGCGTACACCGCGCGCGCGAGGGCGAGATAGCTGTCGGGGTCCAGCCGCGCCGCCACGTCGTACATGCGCTCCCGCCAGGTCCAGAACGTGCCTGGGCCGGTCTGCGTGATACCGCGCAGCGCGCGGTGGAAGGCGTGCGAGTGGGCGTTGGCGAACCCGGGCAGCGTCAGCCCGGGCAGCCAGACGGCATCGGCCGGCGCGTCACCCGCGCGCACGTCCGGTGTCACCTCGCGCAGCCGCTCGCCCGCGGCTTCGATCAGCACGCCCGGACGCACACCACGTCCTGGCAGCCAGGCGAGTTCGGCGTGCCAGCGCCGCTGCCCGCTCACGCGACCGCGAGTTCCTCGAGCACGGCGGCGAGCGCTGCCACCCCGGTCTCGCAGTCAGCCGCGTCGGCGTGCTCCTGCGGAGCGTGCGACACACCGGACGGGTTGCGGACGAAAAGCATCGCGGTGGGTATCCGGGCGGCGAGCACCCCTGCGTCGTGCCCGGCGCCCGTCCGCAGCGCCGGTGCCTTGATCGCGCGGCCGGCCAGCGCGGCGGCGAGTCTGGCGCGCAGTGCCGGGTCGAACGCGACCGGCGGCGAGAACGACTCGCGCGTCACGGCGGCGGCGACGCCGTGATCGGCGGCCGCCCGGTCCGCCGCCGCCGTGATCTCCTCGACCACACGCCGCAGGCTGCCGTCATCCAGGGCGCGGGCATCGAGCCAGGCGCGCACGCCCGCGGGGATCGCGTTGACCCCGCCGGGCACCGCGCGCACCTTGCCGAAGGTGCTGAGCGCGCCGTGGCGCGCCGCTACCTGCCTGGCCACCAGGACGGTCGCGGCGAACGGCAGCATCGGGTCGCGACGGTCGGGCAGCGCCGTCGTACCCGCGTGGTCGGCTCGCCCGGTGAAGTCGAAACGCCATCTGCCGTGCGGCCAGATGCCCTCCCCGATGCCGATCGCCGCGCCGAGGTCCGCGAGTTGCCTGCCCTGCTCGATGTGCAGTTCGACGAACGCGGCGACCTGGCCGGGCAGCTCCTCGTCGGGCCCGGGCCCGTCCGGCTCCCCGCCGCAGGCCGCCATCGCCGCGGCCAGGCTCACCCCGTCCGCGTCGCGCAGGCCGCGCGCGGCGGCCGCGGAGATCGCGCCGGTCAGCAGGCGGCTGCCGAGGCACGCCACGCCAAACCGGGCACCCTCCTCCTCGGTGAACGCCACCACCGCGACGGGGCGGGCGGGCTCGAAGCCACGCTCGCGGAGCGTGTCGATCGCCGCGAAGGCGGACACCACGCCGAGCGGCCCGTCGAACGCCCCGCCGCCGGGTACCGAGTCCAGGTGGCTGCCGGTGACCACCGCGCGGGCGCGCGGCGCGGGGCCGGCTCCCGGCGTGGTGTCCCACCAGGCCCACAGGTTGCCGGCCCGATCGGCCCGCACCGTCAGGCCGCGCGCCGCGGCGGTGGCCCTGAACCAGTCGCGGCAGCGCAGGTCCGCGTCGGTCCAGGAGAATCTGCGGTACCCGCCGGTGCCGGGATCGCGCCCGATGGGCAGCAGCGACTCCCACAGCTCTGCGAAGCTCACTTCACTGGTATCCCTGGCCCATGGGCACCTGGATACCGCGTTCCGCGGCGACCTCGGCGGCCCGCTCGTACCCGGCATCGGTGTGCCTGATCACTCCGGTCGCCGGGTCGTTGGTGAGCACACGGTCCAGTTTGGCGGCGGCGAGCGGGGTGCCGTCGGCCACACAGACCTGGCCGGCGTGGATCGACCGGCCGATGCCGACCCCGCCGCCGTGGTGCACGCTCACCCACGATGCCCCGGACGCCGTGTTCACCAGGGCGTTCAGTATCGGCCAGTCGGCGATCGCGTCCGAGCCGTCGGCCATCGCCTCCGTCTCGCGGTAGGGAGACGCGACCGACCCGCAGTCCAGGTGATCACGGCCGAGCACGATCGGCGCGCGGACGTCGCCGCGCGCGACCATCTCGTTGAACCGCAGCCCCGCCAGGTGCCGTTCGCCGTAGCCGAGCCAGCAGATCCGGGCGGGCAGGCCCTGGTAGTGCACCCGCTTGGCCGCCAGCTCGATCCAGCGCGCCAGCGGCTCGTTGCCGGGGAACAGGTCGCGGACGGCGCGGTCGGTGGCCGCGATGTCGGCCGGATCGCCGGACAGGGCCGCCCACCGGAACGGCCCCTTGCCCTCGCAGAACAGCGGGCGGATGTACGCGGGCACGAAGCCGGGGAAGTCGAAGGCACGGGCGTAGCCGGCCAGCTGCGCCTCTCCCCTGATCGAGTTGCCGTAGTCGAACACCTCGGCGCCACGGTCGGCGAAGCCGACCATCGCCTCGACGTGCACCGCCATCGACTCGCGGGCACGCCGGGTGAAGCCCTCCGGGTCCTCGGCGCGCAGCGCGGCCATCTCGTCGAACGACACCCCGATGGGCAGGTAGGTCAGCGGGTCGTGGGCCGAGGTCTGGTCGGTGACGACGTCGACGGGGGCGCCCATCGCGAGCAGCCGCGGCAGCACCTCCGCGGCGTTGCCGAGCAGCCCGATCGACAGCGGCCGGGCTGAGTCACGCGCGGCGGCGGCGCGGCGCACCGCGTCGTCGAGGTCACGGGCCTCCTCGTCCAGGTACCCCTGCTCGATCCGGCGCGCGATCCTGGATGGGTCGCAGTCCACGCAGATCGCCACGCCGCCGTTCATCGTGACGGCGAGCGGCTGCGCGCCCCCCATCCCGCCGAGGCCCGCGGTGAGCGTCATGGTGCCGGCCAGCGAGCCGCCGAACCGTTTCGCCGCCACGGCCGCGAACGTCTCGTAGGTGCCCTGCAGGATCCCCTGCGTGCCGATGTAGATCCACGATCCCGCGGTCATCTGGCCGAACATGATGAGCCCGAGCGCTTCGAGGCGGCGGAACTCTTCCCAGGTCGCCCACTGCGGCACGAGCAGGGAGTTGGCGATGAGTACCCGCGGCGCCCACTCGTGGGTGCGGACCACGCCGACCGGCTTGCCCGACTGAACGAGCAGCGTCTCGTCGCCGCCGAGCTCGCGCAGCGTGGCGACGATCGCGTCGAACGCGGCCCAGCTGCGGGCGGCGCGCCCGGAGCCGCCGTACACGATCAGTTCGTCCGGATGCTCGGCAACCTCGGGGTCGAGGTTGTTCATCAGCATCCGCATCGCCGCCTCCTGCGGCCAGCCCCGGCAGGTCAGCTCGGTGCCGCGGGGGGCGCGCACCGGGCGCGGTCCGTGGGTGGTCGCCGCAGGTGTGCCGGTCATGGCGGGCTCCTCGTCGAGCGGGTCGGCGCAGCCGGACGGCGGGTGCGTGCCGCCCGGGTCACCCCATCATTGTCGGCGAAGCCGCGCCGCCATTGTCGGCGAGCCACCCCCGGCGCGGCGCGCCGGTGTGGGCGGCGGCGTTTGCCGCCCACACCGGCCGCGGCCGCTGGGTCAGCCGAGGCCGTTCTGGCTGAGCCAGTTCTTGGCCACGGTCGCGTAGTCCTGCTTGTTCACGCCGGTCAGCTTGTTCATCTGGATCAGGGACGCCGTGGTCAGCTTCGCCGATATCGCGTTCAGGGAGGCGACGACCGTCGCGTTCGCGCCCTTCTTGTACACGAGCGGCGTCACGTTCTGCGCGGCGAACAGGTTCTTCGGGTCCTGCAGGACGAAGAAGTTGTTGAGCAGGATCGAGGGGTCGGTGGTGAACAGGTCGGCCGCCTGCACCTTCCCGCCCTTCAGCGCCGCGACCGTGATCGGCCCGGCCTCGTCGAGCGGCTGGAACCGCTTGAAGGTCAGGTTGTAGACGTTCTTGAGCCCGATGATGCCGTCCGCGCGCGTCTTGAACTCGGGCGGGCCGCCGATCACGAAGTTCTTCGCCACCGGGGTGAGATCGGAGATCGACGTCAGGTGGTCCGTTTTCGCCGTGGCGGCGGTGACCGTCACCGAGTCCTTGTCCTCGGCGGACGAGGAGCTGAGGATCTCAACCGACGACGGCAGTTTCGCGGTGAGCGCCGCGTTCACATCCGCGGTGGACACCGCCTTGCTCGTCTTGTCCACCGACGTGGTCAGGAGGGCACCGTTGTACTCCGGCATGACCGTGATCGCGCCGGAGACCACCTGCGGGTAGTAGACCTCGCGCGCGCCGATGTTGAACCTGCGGGTCACCTTGATGCCCTTGGCCTCGAGCGCCTGCGCGTAGATCTCACCGACCAGCTGGCTCTCCGGGAAGTTGGCGGAGCCCACCACGACGGTGCCGGTGCTGCCGCTCGGCGCCGACAGGGGATTGGAGGACTTGCTGCTGCCGCCGCACGCCGCGAGCGTGAGGCCGAGGGCGGCGGCCAGCCCGAGGGCCGCGCCGCTGACTATCCGGGACATAGGAGAATTCCTTCCGGGTTGAGAAGAACAAGGTCAGGAGGTTTGGGCCTGCTCGCGTAGCCCGGTGGGCACGGCAAGCCGACGGGCGCCGATGAATAGAACCTGAACGGCTAGCGCGAGCGCGACGACGACTATCGCGCCGCCGCCGACCATCGCGTAGTCGCTGCGGGCCAGGCCGTCGATGATGTAGCGGCCAAGGCCGCCCAGGCCGATGTAGGCGGCGATCGTCGCGGTCGCTACCACCTGGATCGCCGCTGTCCGCAGGCCAAGCATGATGAGCGGTGTCGCGATGGGAATCTCCGCGCGCAGCAGGACCTGCGGCGCCGTCATGCCCATCCCCTTCGCCGCGTCCTTGACGTCGCGGTCGACACCGCGGACACCTTCGTAGGTGTTCACCAGGATCGGCGGGATCGCGAGGACGACGAGCGCGACGAGCACCGCGGCCGACGAGCCGTTGGTGAGGAGGAAGGCGAGGATGACCAGGCCGAGCGTTGGCAGCGCCCGGCCGAAGTTGGCCAGGGAGACGACAAGGAAGCTGCCGCGGCCGGTGTGCCCGATCAGCAGGCCGAGCGGCAGCGCGATCAGCGCCGCGAGCACGAGCGCGATGCCGGTGTACTCGAGGTGCTGTATCAGCCGGGCCGGGATGCCGTCGGTACCGTGCCACTGCTGAGCCTGCGTCACCCAGGCCCACGCCGCCTGGATAGCGTTCATGCGGTCACTCCTCGTGTCGGCCGCGCCACCCGCGGGCCGGACCGCAACCACGGCGTCAGCAGCCAGCGAAGCAGGATGAGCACGGCGTCGGCGGCGAGCGCGAGGATGACGATCAGCGCGATCCCGACCCAGATCTCGGTGTTGAAGCTGCGCGCCTCACCGTCGGTGAACAAGATCCCGAGCCCCCCGTTCCCGATCAGCTCGCCGACGCTGACCAGGCTGATGCTCGCCACGGTCGCCACCCGCAGCCCAGCGATCACGACCGGAATGGCGATCGGCAGTTCCACCCGGACCAGCCTCCGCATCGCGCCGAAGCCCATCGCCGTCGCGGACTGACGCACCGGATCCGGCACCGACCGCAGGCCGTCGACGACGTTCGGGACCAAGGTGGCCAGGGTGTAGAGCGTGAGCGGGATGATCAAGGTAAGGTCGCGGGTCGAGCCGACGATCCCGGTGAACGGGATGAGGAAGACGAAAAGCGCGAGCGACGGGATGGCGTAGATGACGCTCGTAGCGGTCAGCGCCGGCGGGTAGACCCAGCCCCACCGCACCGACAAGACGCCGAGCGGCACCGAGATGATCAGGCCGAGCACCACGGGCACGAGCGCCAGGTACAGGTTCCTGCCCGCCAGCAGCAGGAGGTAGCTGGTGTGTGCGGGGATCCAGCTCCAGTCCATCAGGCGGCCCTGCCTCCGCCCGCGGGTCCCTTCGTATCGCCCGACGTCGAGGCGTGGATCGCGACAAGCAGCTCATCGTAGGACGTGACGCCGACGACGTGCCCCTCGTCGTCCACGGCGGCGGCCTGCCCGCTCGGCGAGAGGATGGTCGCGTCGAGAGCCGCGCGAATCGAGTCCGTGCTGACCCGGAACGTATGCCCCGTTCCCTCGAGGGGCGCCTGGGCCAGTGGCTGGCTCGCCGGAAGCTCCTCGAGCTTCGCGGCCGAGACCCAGCCACGCGGCCGCCGTTCGGGATCTACGGCGAGCAACCAGGGCTGGCCGGACTCCTTGGCCCGGGCGAGGGCGTCGGCCACCGTCATCGCGTCCGGCACCACCGGGTCGGGGTCGAGCTCCAGGGTCCTCGCCGGGAAGAACGAGAGCCGGCGGATGCCCCGGTCGAAGCCGAGGAAGTCCGCGACGTAGTCGTCCACGGGCGCGGCGAGCAGCCGGTCGGGCGGATCGAGCTGGGCGATCGTGCCGCCGGGCCGGTAGAGCGCGACCAGGTCGCCGACCTTGATCGCTTCCTCGATGTCGTGGGTGACGAACACCACGGTCTTGTGGATCTCGGCCTGGATCCGCAGCAGTTCGTCCTGCAGGCTGGCGCGGACGATCGGGTCGACGGCACTGAACGGCTCGTCCATCAGCAGCACTGGCGGATCCGCGGCCAGCGCCCGCGCGACTCCCACGCGCTGCTGCTGGCCGCCGGACAGCTGGTGCGGGTACCTGCCAGCCATGTTGGCGTCGAGGCCGACGAGGTCCATCAGGTCGCGGGCGCGCTGGCGGGCCTTCTGCCTGCTCCAGCCGATGAGCAGCGGCACGGTCGCGATGTTGTCCTCGATCGTGCGGTGCGGGAACAGCCCGGCCTGCTGGATGACGTAGCCGATACCGCGCCGCAGCTTCACCGGGTCGGTCTGGTGGATGTCCTGGTCGTCGAGGAAGATCTTGCCCTCGGTGGGATCGATCATCCGGTTGATCATGCGGAGTGACGTGGTCTTGCCGCAGCCGCTCGGGCCCACGAGAACCATGGTCTGGCCATCCGGGATCTCCAGGTCCAGCGCGTTCAGCGCCGGCGCGGCCGACCCTGGGTACCGCTTCGTCACATGCTCGAACCTGATCAAGAGTTGGCCTTCCGTCCTCCGGTTCCCCGCACCAGGGGTCAACTATCGGGGGGTAATACGTCCGGTTTGTTCCTCCGGTGTCCGGTAGTCCCCCGGATGCGCTCGATGCACTCCGGTGCCTGACGGGCAGGCCATGATTTCCACGACTTTACCCGAGTCGCCGCCGATGGTCCGGAACCAGCGCGTCCGTCGTCCGCCCGTTACGCATTCCAGCCCCATCCTGTTACCAAACGGGCCGATCGGCTGCTCTGATGAGCGGGAGAGCGCAGGTATGACGGCCGGTCAGCCCCGCGGCGCCGGCTCGGCCGCCGCCGCGGTGACGTTCGGGATCGGGCATCTGGCCGGAGCCTTCGGCTGGCCAGGCGCGGGCCGCACGCGTCGGCCGCGTCCGGTCCCGCCATGATCGATGGCCCGTAGGGCACCAATTTTGGCGCCTGACCAGCCATCGATCATGGCGGGCCGAGGATCAGGCCGCTGGTCGGGACGCCTGTGCCGGCCGTTACCAGCACGTGCCGCACGCCGGGGACCTGATTCACCGCCGTGCCCC
>DATFVJ010000399.1:0-3744 GCA_035260365.1 Streptosporangiaceae bacterium | reverse complement strand
TGCACCGGCTCACTGGACTGCACCGGGCGTCCATGTCCCGCCGCAGCGCCAGGCTGGGTCCGGTCGCCACCATCCGTCACGCTGCCCCTCCCTCCCTTCTGCATCGTCCACAACATATGTCGCACAGGTCATCACATCGTTAAGCGCCCGGCCGAATTCATGATCCCGGTGAATGCGCCGCCCGGGGGCGACCCGCCGGAACCAGGCGCGCGGGTTGCGTGCCGCGGCTGGGGCGCGGGCGCGAGCGCAGAACCCACCGCGGTCGCGGGATCGGCGGTGAAGTCGATCGCGTCGGCCGGGCAGATCTCGACGCCCTCGCCGCAGCCGGTGCAACGGGACGTGACCACCGCCAGCGGGCCCGCGTGCCGCTCCGCGCCGCGGGCCGGCCGGATGGCACGCTCCGGGCACGTCAGCAGGCAGGCGCCGCACCCCTGGCAGGCCGAGGTGACGGCGATCATGTTTTCCTCCACCGATAGCCGCGGGGGGTTACCATCCGGCCCGCGACGATCCGCGTCGCGGATGAGCCGACGACCACGAGCGTGCGCATGTCCGCACCCGCGGGGTCGAAGTCGGCCAGCGTGCTCAGCGTGACGCGCTGACCCGGCCTGGACGCGTCGGTGACCATGCCGACGGGAGTGCCAGGCGGCCGGTGGGCCGCGAGCAGCGTGAGCGCCTTCGCCAGGTGACCGCCGCGGGCCCGGCTGCGTGGGTTGTAGAAGCAGACGACGAAGTCGGCTTCGGCGGCGGCGCTGATCCTGCGTTCGATCGCCGCCCACGGCGTGTGCAGGTCGGAAAGTGAAATCGAGGCGTGGTCGTGGCCGAGAGGCGCGCCGAGCGCTGCGGCTGCGGCCAGCGCCGCCGTGACGCCGGGCGCGCCCGCCACCTCGATCGCGCCGTCCGCGATTTCGAGCGCTGGGCTGGCCATGGCGTAGATTCCCGCATCACCCGAGCCGACGAGGGCGACCGCGTGGCCCGCCCGCGCCTGCGCCACCGCCGCGGCGGCCCGTTCCGCCTCGGCGCCGAGTTCACTCGCGAGAACCTGTGTGCCCGGGCGCAGCAGGTCGCGGATCTGATCCACGTACTGGCTGAGCCCGACGACCACGCTGGCCCGGCGTAGTTCCGCGACGCTGCGCGGTGTGATCAGGTCGCGCGCGCCAGGACCCAGCCCGACGAGCGCGAGCCGGCCGCGGGCGCGCCTGCGCGCGATCGCCACGGTGGCACGCGGGCTTTTTTTCTTGTGCGCAGCGAGTACCGCGCCGCGGCCGGCCGCGAGCAGGGCGGCCGCCTCGGCAACGCTCGGCGTGCCGATCGCTGCGCGCACCGCCTCACTGGGGTTCGGCACCGCGACCGCGGCCAGCTCCGCGGGCGTGAAACCGGTTATTTCCCAGCCGCGCTCCCGCGCCGCCGCCAGCAGCCCTGGCTCGTCCTGCTTCACGTCCACGGTGGCAACGAGGTAGACAGCGGCACCCGACAATCCGGCGTCCGCGAGCGCCTTGTCCATCAGGCCGCCCATCTCGGCCGCGCTGACGCCCCGGCTCGCGCCGGCCCCGAGCACGAGCGAGGGCGGCCGGTAGATGACCCGCGGCACCCCGGCGCCGGTCACGCGGTCGGTGACCACGATCGCTGGGACGCCGGGCTCCGGGGCTGCCGTGCGAACCACGTTGGGCGGCAGCGCCGGGACCGGCCAGGTCTGATCCATACTCAGCGTCACCCGCTCGGCGGAAAGGACGGCCGCGCCGACCTCGGCAAGCTGGCTGCCAGGCGCGACGCGCAGGCCCCGGCCCGCGCCGAACTCGTCGAGCGCGGTAACGCCCGCGGCATCGCTGGCAGTGGTGATCACCGCCGTCGCGCCGAGCACGTCCGCGACCGCCCGTGCGAGGTCGTTGGCACGGCCCGCGTGCGCGCCCACGACCGGGACCGCGAACGTGAGCGTCTCGTCGACGCACACCACGCCCGGGTCGGTCCCTTTCGACGCGAGCAGCGGCGCGACCAGCCGTACGGTGGCACCGACCGCGAGGAAGCAGACGATCTGGTCGCATTCGGCAAAGGCGCGGGCGATCGCACGGGGAGCCGGATCCGGGTACGTGCGGGTACCCGGCCACGCCGCGGCCAGCCGCGCCGCGGCGGCCCGGCCGGTCGCGGTGACCGCGATGAGGCCGATCACCGCAGGTTCCCCCAGAGCACGAAGACCGGGTTCGCCGCGGCCAGCCGTATCGACCCGCCCGGCAGCGCGGCGAGCCTGGAGGCCTGCAGCGCGGTGCCGTCCACCTCGTAACCCTCGTCCGCAAGCAGGTCGCGCACCGTGCGCACCCGATCCACCGAGGCGAGCGCCACGACAACACGCGGCGGATGCGCCGCGGCCACGGCCGCGAGCGCAGCGTCACCGCCGCCACCGGCGAATACGGCGTCGGCGGGGAGCAGGCCGGCGAAGACACCCGGCGCGTGGCCCTCGGCAAGCTGGAGCCGCACACCATGCGCGGCGGCGTTAGCACGGATGCGCGCACACTGCGCCGGGTCGCCTTCAATGGCGATCACATGGGCCCCGAACCTCGCGCACTCGACCGCGACCGAGCCCGAGCCCGAGCCGATGTCCCAGACCGTGCGGCCGGGGCCAGGCCCAAGCCTGGCGAGGACGAGTGCCCGCACCTCCGCCTTCGTGATCATTGAGTCGCGGTGGGCGAAGGCATCCTCCGGCAGGGCCCAGCCATCTGGCGCACCAAGATGACCGGCCATCCAGCGTGCGCCGCGCGCCGAGCCGTCCGGCTCGTGGCCGCCGCGCACATCGCGCCCGCGTGCTGCGCCGTTCCTGGCGCGGCGATCGTCGCTGTCACGCGCGCGGGCACCGCCGGGCGCGCCGGCGGCGCCGGCGGGGTCGAGCGCGATCACGAGGTTGGGGTCCGCGAACTCCGCCTGCCTGGCCGTGACGCGGGTGACCCGCTCGCCCGGTGCGCCGAGGCACTCCGCGACGTAGACCAGCCGGCCCGCGGCGAGCAACGCGGGGATGAACCGCTCCGGCCCGGCCGTGGGCCCGGGCGCGGTGAAGATCGCGGCCTTGCCGCAGCCGAGCGCGGCGGCGAGCACCGGCTGGGCGGCACGACCGTGTGCGGAAAGCACGAGCGCGTCCTCCCAGGGCAGGCCGAGCCGCGCGAAGGCGAGCGCCACCGAGGAGGTCGCGGGGATGACGCCGGGAGTCGCGCCGCGTGCGACGAGCGCACGCACGATCCCGAAGAAGCCAGGATCGCCCGAGGCCAGCACGGCGACCGGCCCCTGGTGGGCAAGGATGGCACTGATCGCGGCGTCCATCGCCGAGGCTGCGCCGCCGCGCGCGGACGCGGGCTGCCGGCCGGTCATACCACCCTGGCGGCTGGCGCCACCGCCGTCGCCGGCCTGCGGGGGCCCCGCCTCCGCCGCCCCGAACCTGACCAGTTCCACGCCGTCGGGCAGCGCGACGACGGCCAGGTGACGAGGGGCACCGGCCACGCACCGGGCAGCGGCAAGTGCCGCCGCCGCGGGCCGGGACAGCGGGCCGCCGTCGCATCCGATCACGGTGATCGCGGGACTCACGGTCATGACCCCCCCTCCGGCCTCCTTCCCTGCCCCGCGTGCGCAGGGAAGGAGGCCACGACGCTGCGGCCGGTGAAGTCGACCATGATCACTTCGATCTGAGGGGCATAGCCGTCCGCCAGCCCGGCGCAGAATCGGGCCAGGACGTCGGCGGTGCGGCGGCAAAGTTCCGCTCCCGCC
>DATFVJ010000398.1:0-6084 GCA_035260365.1 Streptosporangiaceae bacterium | reverse complement strand
GACACCGCCGGCGCTGGCACCGACACCGCCCACTCCCACTCCCACTCCCACGCCGACGCCGGCGCGAGCGCCGCCCGCGCGGGCGCGGATCCGGACGCGTTCGGTGAGGTGGTGCGGCTGTGCGCGGGGCTGCCGCTGGCGGTGTGCGTGGCCGGCGCGCTGCTGGCGGCGGGCCCGCGGTGGCCGATCAAGGAATTGGCCACCGAGCTTGCGGGCCAGCAGCGCCGGCTCGCGGCGCTCGGGGTGGCGGAGGATATCCCGGTGCGGGCCGCGCTCGACGTCTCCTACCAGGCGCTGCCGCCCGCCGCAGCCCGGCTGTACCGGCTGCTCGCTCTGGTGCCGGGGCCCAGCTTCTGTCCGAGCCTGGCCGCCGCGGCGACCGCCGTCGACGCGACCCATGCGCATGAGCTGCTGGGCACGCTGACCGGCGCGAGCCTGCTCGCGCAGGTCGGCGAAGGGCGGTTCCGGTTCCATGACCTGGTCCGCCTGCACGCACGCGAGCAGGCGCTGCTCGAACCGCCCGGTGAGCAGCACGCCGGCGTGGCCAGGAGCGTGGCCTGGTATCTGCGGGCCGCGGTCGCGGCCGACTTGGTCGTGATCCCCGGCCGGTGGCGCCTCGGGCCGCTATACGACCAGGCGGCCCTGGCGCCCTCTGCCTCCGCGTCCCCCGCCTCGAAGCCCCCGGCCTCGAAACCCTCTGCCGCCGCGCCCACTGCCGCCGCGCCCCCGGCTTCGACGCCTTCTGCCTCCGCGCGCCCGGCCTACGGGGGCCCGGCCGAGGCGCTGGACTGGGCCGAATCCGCGCTGCCCGGCCTCCTTGCCGCGGTGCGGGCCGCCTATGACGAGGGCCTGCACGAGCAGGCATGGCAGCTGTGCGAGGCGATGTGGGGGCTCTTCACCCACCGCAAGCACTACGAGCAGTGGATCAGTGCGCACGAGCTTGGCGTCGCGGCGGCGACGGCGTGCGGTGACCAGCGGGCGCAGGCCCGGATGCGGGTTCAGCTCGGGCTCGCCTATCTGGAGCTTGGCGAGCACGCTCAGGCCCGGACCCAGTTCACCCGGGCCCTTGAGCTTGACCGCCGCGCGGAACATCGGCTCGGCGAGGCTACGGCGCTGGCCCAGCTCGGCCGCGCCGACGAGGCCACCGGCCGCACCGGTGCCGCGATCGCCGCGTTCTCGCAGGCACGCGACATTTTCGACGAGCTAGGCGCGCCCGATGCGGCCGACGTGCGCCGCCGCCTGCGCGCGCTTGGTGCCGGGTCCCCGGACAGCCAGCGCGGCGGCGCGGCCCAGGCGACCTGACCGCCCGGCCGCCCGCCGCCCACCGCGGCAGTCCGCGAACCTGATCACGCTCCGCCGCAGGTCGCTGGTGCGGACGGCTGGCGGGGTCAGGGCCTGGCGGCAGGCTGATGCCGTAGCCGGTCAGCCAGGAGACGAGGTCCTCGCGCGGCGTGTGGGCCAGGCGCCCGCCGGTGAAGCGGGGATCGTCGGTGACGTCGGCGATCGCGTAGGCGGGCGGGTGACCATGCCGCGGCTTCGCCTGCCCATCCTCAATAGTGCCGCCACCCTCACCGTCGTGGGCAGCCTCACCGTCGGCGGGAAGATGCGCATCGCATACGTACCCGGCGCCAGCCCGGGGGGACGACCCCCCGGACCCGCGCGCGGCGCCTCAAGCCACCCACGATTACGCTCGGGGGACGATTCGAACCGGGGGACTGCGGGCGACGCACGTGGAGAGGATCCCATGAGCACATCGGAAGCCCTGGTGGCCGGGCAGGTGATCGACACGGCCCGCTACCCGCTGCCCGATCCGGCCAGTGCCGGCTGGACGCGCGTGGTTTCCCGGGTCCGGCACGAATTACAAAATCATGGCTGCAGCGTACTGCCCAATTTCATTCGCTCGTCGCGGCGTGCGGCCTTGCGGCTCGAATGCGCGGCGATCGCACCGCTCGCGTACTACGATGTCGAAACGGTCAACGCCTATAACATCGCCACGGACGCATCGCTGCCCGCCGATCATCCCGGCCGCATCGCCCTGCGCCGCGGCAACGCATTTGTCGCGCGCGATCGTATCCACGAGGACTTCATCATCCACCAGCTCTATACGGACGAGCTATTCAAATACTTTATCGCGTGCTGCTTCGAACTGCCCCAGGTGCACGAGCTCGCGGATTCCCTGGCCGGGCTGTGCCTGAACGTCCTCAACCCGGGCATGGAGCATCCGTGGCATTTCGACACGAATGAGTTCACGGTGAGCATGCTCACGCAGGAGCCGCAGGCCGGCGGCGTCTTCGAGTACTGCCCCAACATCCGATCCGCGCAGGCGGAGAACTTCGCCGACGTGCGGGCCGTGCTGGCCGGCCGCGGCGGGCACCTGATCCGCCGTCTTTCGCTGCGCCCGGGTGATCTTCAGCTGTTCAAGGGCCGTTATTCCTTGCACCGGGTGACCTCCGTGCACGGCGCGACCGCGCGCCACTGCGCGATCTTCGCATATTGCGAGCGCCCCGGCGTCGTCGGCAGCGTAGCCCGGACGAGACAGCTTTTCGGCCGTGTGCTGCCCGAGCACCTGGCGGCCGAGGGGCGCGCCGTGCGGGTCGACCAGCTGCTGGATTAGGGACACGCCCTACCGGCCGCCGGCGAGCAGCCGGCGCCCGCCCAGGCCAATTCTGCCAGCCACCGAGGAGCGCGGCACGTGTATGTAAATGCGACCGGAAAAGTCTCGTTCGATCACATCTACACGCAACCCGATCCGCGCGCCTATTTCAGCACGCTGCGCGGGCTCGGTTACTGCATCCCCCAGCTGGCCAAGCCCTACTTCATGCAGCTCATCCAAGAATACCGGGCATCGCAGCGGGTGCCGGCTCCCAGCGTCGTGGACATCGGCTGCTCCTACGGTATCAACGCCGCCCTGCTGAAATGCGACGCGACCATGGACGAGCTGTACGACCGCTACTGCGGCGCCGATGCCGCCGCGCTGACGCGCGGCACGCTGCTGGCCCGTGACCGGGAACTTGTCCGTTCGCGCAATCGCCGGAAATTTGCCCGGTTCGTGGGCCTGGACGTCTCCGGCGCCGCGCTTTCCTACGCGCTCACCGCCGGATTCATCGACGGCGCCGTGCACGCCGACCTCGAAGCCCGCTACCTCACCGAGGGCGAGCGCGCGCAATTCGCCGGCCCGGATCTCGTCATCTCCACCGGCTGCCTGGGCTACGTCAGCGACAAGACCATCCTGCGGGTGGTCGGCGCAAATGGCGAGCGCAAGCCATGGATGGCGCATTTCGTGCTGCGGATGTTCCCATTCGAGCCTGTCGCGGAGAGCCTCGCTGGCTTAGGATACGAGACCGCTGCGCTCGAACGAACATTCAAGCAGCGCCGGTTCGCCTCGCCGCAGGAGCGGGAGCTCATCCTGGACACGCTGTCGTCCGTCGGGGCGGATCCGAGCGGCCTGGAAGCCGACGGCTGGCTTTACGCGCGGCTGTACGTCTCCCGGCCGCGCCGCACGACGGGCTGTGCGGTCGTCGACCTCGCCGCGAACCGGGAATCGCCGCGCTCCCGCCGAGAAAGGGGATTGAGGATTTGAACGACAGCCAGGACTGGTCCGCGAGAACCTTTGGCAACGAAGACCGGCTGCCGCGAGTGCCGTTGCCCGTGCTGGCGGAAAGCTGCGACAGGTTCGTCGAGTGGTGTGCGCCGCTGCTGACCGCGGACGAGCTTGCGGCGACCGAGGCCGCGGTCGCCGCGTTCCTCCGGCCGGGCGGCCCTGGCCGCGAGCTCCACGCGGTGCTCGAGCAGTACGACGCCAGCCCGGGCGTGCGCAGCTGGCTCGACACCTTCTGGCCGTCGCGCTACCTGGGCCGCAGGGACCGCATCGCGCTCAACGCCAACTTCTTCTTCCTGTTCAACGATTCCGGCCAGCCGCAGCTCGCGCGGGCGGCCGGGCTCGTCGCCGCGGCCGTGGACTACAAGCTGCGGCTCGACGCCGAGCGCGTTCCGCCGATCGTCGCCAGAGGTCAGCCGCTTTCGATGGGGCAGAACAAGTTCCTGTTCTCCACGACGCGGATACCAGGGCCCGTGCAGGACACCGTTCGCGCGCCCTACACGCCGCAGTGGCCCGGCCCGTCCCGTGCGCGCCATATCGTGGCGTTCTTCCGCGGAAACATGTTCCGCATGGACGTGCTCGGCACCGGTGGCCAGCCCTACCCGCGCGGCGATCTCGAAGCCGGCCTTCGCGCGATCATGAGCGCGGGCACGGCGCGGGCCGGGCCGCGCGATTCCGTCGGGCATCTCACCACCAAGGCCAGGGCGCAGTGGGCGGCAAGCAGGCAAGCGCTGCTCGCCTGCCATCCGGGCAACGCGGACGCGCTCGAGGCGGTGGAGACCGCGCTGTTGTGCGTGTGCCTGGAAGACGTCACGCCGCAGGACGCGCTGGCGGCGTGCGACCACCTGCTGCACGGTGACAGCGGGAACCGGTGGTTCGACAAGGCCGTATCCCTGATCGTCTTTGCGGACGGCACGGCGGGCGTGAACGTGGAGCACTGCGGCCTGGACGGCACCACGGTCCTCAGCTTCGTCGACGCGCTGCTCGGCGCGCCAGCGCAGGACCTGCCGCCGGCCGCGTCCCAGGGCCGGCCGGCCGTGCGGGCTCTCGACTTCGTGCTCGACGACGAACTGCGCGCCGATGTGCGGGCCGCCGCGGACTCGTTCGCGGAATATGCGGCCAATACCGCCACCACGGTCGTGTCGTTCAAGGACTTCGGCGCGAACCGGGCCAAGCAGCTGCGGATGTCGCCTGACGCGTTCGCCCAGATGGCCTACCAGCTCGCCCACAAACGCGCCAAAGGGCTCGTGGGCACGACCTACGAGTCGATCTCGATGCGGCAGTACCAGGGCGGGCGCACCGAGGCGATGCGCGTGGTCACACCCGAGGCGGTGCGCTTCGTGGCCGCGATGGACGACCCGGGCACCGATACGGCGGCCCGCCGCGCGGCGTTCCGCGCGGCCGCGGAAAAGCACGTGCAGCGGGCCAGAGAGTGCCAGGCCGGCCAGGCGCCTGAGCAGCACCTGTGGGAGCTGCAGCTCATCGCGCGGCGGCGCGGCGCGGAGCTCGGGGTGACCGAGCCGCTCGGCCTGTATGAGACCCCGGGCTGGCTGCAGATGCGCGACGACTACCTGAGCACAAGCTCCGCACCGTCCGTCAACATCCAGTACTTCGGTTTCGGGTCGACGAGCAGCCGGTGCATCGGCGTCGCGTACGTGCTGCTCCCCGAACGCTTCAACCTCTACCTGAGCACGCCGCTGCCGGTCGCGGGCGCGATGTACGTGTTCGCCGACAAGCTGCGCGAAGCAGTAGGTGAGCTGCAGGATCTGCTCGACAGCTAGCCACCCGGCCTGGTGGCGCATCCGCGGCAGCCGTTCGGGATAAAGCTCCTTTACGGCTGCCGCGTGGCGCGGCTAGCCGGTGATTTGTATCGGCAGCGAGGCGGAGGATCCCGCCGCGTTGGTGACGGAAACGGTGGCGGTGGTGCCCGGGATCACGTGCCACACACCGCCCGGGCCGCTGGGCGTCGGGATCGTAAAGGTGATCTTGGTGTCACTCCAGCTGTCGATCTGGAAGGCGGCGGCGTCGAAGGGCGCTCCCCAGCTGGTGGGGCCGTCGATGAAGAACACGTAGCTCGAGCCCTGGGTCGCGCCGAAGTGCGAGCCTGTGATGGTCTCGATGGTGCCGGCGCTTGCGCTGGCCGGTTGCACAGAGGTGATCACCGGCGGTACCAGCTCCGGTGGCCCCTGGCTGGTGGCCACATCACCCGGGCTGCCGTTGGACTGGCTGATGTAGTCCGCGGTCGCGGTCAGCGCGGCGGTGAACTGCTGTCCGCTGCTGCCCGTGGGCGCGGTGGCCTGCCAGCTCACGACCGCCGATCCGCCGGCGGGCACGCTCGCGGCGGTGGTGGCGCTGGTGGGCGTCACCGTCCACCCTTGCGGGGCCTGCATCGACACCTGCAGGCTGGTGATCGCACCCGGACCCGCGTTGGCGATGGTGGCGGTGACCGGCGCGCTCTGGCCGGCGTTGAGCGTCATCGGGGTTGG
>DATFVJ010000397.1:0-4687 GCA_035260365.1 Streptosporangiaceae bacterium | reverse complement strand
GAGCCAGCGGGCCCACCAGCGACCGCGCCGGAGCGCGAGCGCCGCCGCGCACGCCACCACGAGCACGGCGTCAGGCAGCGCGGGATAGAACCGCGCGAGCCCCGCCCTGACGCCTTCGGCGCGCGCGATGTCATATACGGGCGCGTAAGAAAACACGAACGCGGCCGCGGCGAGCGCCAGCACTCCGGCGATCACGGTGAGCAGCGCCAGAAGCCGCAGACCCTGATGGCCGGGCGGCCCGGCCTGAGTTCGGCCCGGCAGATTGTCGTCGTTCATCGGGGGGTATGTGGTCCTTCCTCCGGCGATGCCGACCCTACGCCGCGGGTCTATAGTCAGGAAAGGAGCGACACGCACAGTCCGCGCGATACGGGCGTGGCCGGCTGAGGCGGCCCCGCCATCTGGGCAGCCCTACCGCTTGGCGGCCGGCCCTGGCGGCCCAGCTAAGCGGCCCAGCTAAGCGGCCCAGCTAAGCGGGTCCGGCGTCGTCGGTCGTGGCACGGCAACGGGTAGCGCCGGGGTGACGCGGCGGCACTGCGACATTCGGCTGGCACCCGGCCGGAGCACTCGGTTGCGGCACCGGGGCGGCACACGTGGCCGGGACACGCGGGTGCGGCGCCAGGCTCGGGTACCTGGCTCGCCGGGCGGCCCTCGGTCGACCAAGGCGCTGTGCTTGCCCGCGCATCTCAAGTCAAAGGAGACAGGATGCCGTTCTACCGGGCGGTCGGGGAAATCCCGCGGAAGCGGCATGTTCAGATGCGCAGGCCCGACGGCGGCCTGTACGCCGAGGAACTGATGGGTGAGGAAGGCTTTTCCGCCGATTCCTCGCTGCTGTACCACATCAACCTGCCCACGGCCATGGTCAAGAGCGAGGGCGTGCATGACGACCCGGCCGCGGGCCGCGCCGTGCCCAACCTGCCGCTCGCGCCGCGCCATTTCCGCACCCAGGATCTGCCCGCAGGCGGTGACCTCGTCCTCGGCAGGCAGTTGCTGCTCGGCAACGACGACGTCAGGATCTACTACTCGGCCGCCGACGCACCATCGGATCTTTACCGCAACTCGGCCGGCGACGAGATGGTCTATCTGCAAGCGGGCGAGATGCGGTTCGAATCGGTCTATGGCTCGATCGACGCCGGGCCAGGCGACTACGTGCTTGTGCCCGCGGGCACGATTCACCGGTGGATTCCCGCGGCGCCGGCCAGGGCGCTCGTGGTCGAGGCCAGGGGGCACATCCAGACGCCGCGGCGGTATCTGTCACCGCATGGGCAGTTCCTCGAGCACGCGCCGTACAGCGAGCGGGATCTGCGCGGGCCGGCCGGGCCGCTGCTCGCCACGGGCGAGGACGTGCCCGTACTCGTCCGCAACCGGGCCGGGCTGACCAGGCTCACCTACGCGCATCATCCGTTCGACGTGGTCGGCTGGGACGGTTACCTGTACCCGCACGCGTTCAACATCGCGGACTTCGAGCCATTGGTGAAGCGGACGCACGCGCCGCCGCCCGTGCATCAGACGTTCGAGGGACCCAACTTCGTGGTCTGCTCGTTCTGCCCACGCCCGCTCGACTTCGACGCGGCGGCCGTGCCGATCCCGTACAACCACCACAACGTGGACTCCGACGAGATGATGTTCTACGTGGGCGGCGACTACTCCGCGCGCCGGGGATCGGGCATCGGGATCGGCTCGATCAGCCTGCACCCGTCCGGGTGCACGCACGGTCCGCAGCCCGGTGCCGTCGAGGCGGCCGTCCGCGGCTTGGCCGAGGGCAGGACGAGCACCGACGAGACCGCCGTCATGATCGACACGTTCCGGCCGCTGCTGATCGGGCCGGCCGCCCGCCAGGCCGAAGATCCCGGCTACGCCTGGAGCTGGGCGGGCGGCCGGTCCGGCTGACCGCAGCACCAGCGTCGCCGCGCCGATACCCTGTGCTGCATAACGTGTCGTCCGGGCAACGGCCGGACACCAGCCGGGCAAGGATTGAGTGATGCCCTGCCGCGCCTCGCGCGAGGGCGATCGGGCGGAGAAGCGGACGAGATGACAGCTGGCCTGCGTCTTCATGATACGGCCGCGCGCACGGTGCGTGAATTCGTGCCCGTCGCGGCGGGCAAGGTCTCGGTCTACCTGTGCGGTGCCACGGTGCAGGCGGCGCCGCACATCGGCCATCTGCGTTCCGGCGTCTGTTTCGACATCCTGGTCCGGTGGCTGGCGGCGAGCGGGTACCAGGTGACCTTCTGCAGGAACATCACCAATATCGACGACAAGATCCTCGACGTCGCGCGGCGCGAGGGCGTGCCCTGGTGGGCGGTGGCCGAACGCAACCAGCGCGCGTTCACGCACGCCTATGAGGCTCTCGGCTGCCTGCCCCCCGACGTCGAGCCGCGGGCCACCGGGCACGTGCCCGAGATGATCGCGCTGATCCGCCGGCTGATCGAGCGCGGGCACGCCTACGCCGCCGGCGGCGACGTGTACTTCGACGTGCGGTCTTACCCGGAGTACGGTGCGCTGTCCGGGCAGCGCCTCGAGCACATGCGCGCCGCCGGTGACAGCGAGGGCGTGGCCGCCAAACGCGATCCGCGCGACTTCGTGCTGTGGAAGGGCGCCAAGCCAGGCGAGCCGGCCTGGGACACCCCGTGGGGACCCGGCCGGCCGGGCTGGCACCTGGAATGCTCGGCGATGGCCATCGCGTACCTCGGCGAGACCTTCGACATCCACGGCGGCGGCCTCGACCTGGTCTTCCCGCATCACGAGAACGAGATCGCGCAATCCCGCGCCGCCGGATACGCCTTCGCGCGCTATTGGATGCACAACGGTCTCGTCGGTGTGGCCGGCGAGAAGATGAGCAAGTCCCTGGGTAATTCGCTGCTCGTAACCGAGGTGCTGCGCAAGGTCCGGGCGCCTGAGCTGCGGTACTACCTGGGCCAGGCGCACTACCGGTCGCTGATCGAATTCTCCGGCGATGCGCTCGATGAGGCCGTCGCGGCCTACCGGCGGATCGAGGGCTTCGTCGTCCGTGCCGCCGAGGTCACGCCGGGCGACTCCGCGGGCACCCCGGCGGAACTTTCGTTCCTGCCGCAGGAATTCGCCGCCGCGCTCGATGACGACCTCGCCGTACCACAAGCGCTCGCGGTCGTGCACGATGCGGTACGTGCGGGCAACAACGCGCTGGCCGCGGGTGACCTCGCGGTGACAGCGAGCAAGCTCGGCGAGGTTCGCGCCATGCTGGGCGTACTCGGCCTCGACCCGCTCGCCGACCCGTGGGCGGCGGCTCCCGACACCGGCGGCCGCGGCGTTCTCCGCGGCGTCGTCGACGCACTGGTGGACGTCGCGCTCACGCAGCGCGCGGCCGCCCGGGCGCGAAAGGATTTCGCGGCCGCCGATGCCATCCGCGACAGCCTGCACGCGGCCGGTATCGTCGTCGAGGACACGCCGCACGGGCCGCGCTGGGAGCTGAAGCGATGACCGACCGGCCGCGGCGCAAGGGCACCGGCGGGCAGGGCAAGCGGCGCCTGGAGGGTAAGGGGCCGACGCCGCCCGCGCACCTGCGGCCCGGTCACCCGGCGCGGCGCCGTGCCGCGGCCGCGGACAAGCGGAACGCGGACAAACGGAACGCGGACAAGCGAGCGGCTGGTGCCGACCGCGACGGCGGCCCCGGGCGGCGCCAGGGAATTCCCGGCGACGGCGCGTCACCCGGCGGCGCGGGGACCGGCCGCGGCAGCCGTTATGGATCGGGCTCGGGAAAATCCGGCGGCGGCGCGTCACCGCGCGGGTCCCGTGCGCCCGGCGGCCCCAGGCGGACGGCGGACGGGCCCGAGGTGGTGGCCGGCCGCAACGCGGTGCTCGACTCGCTGCGCGCCGCGGTCCCGGCGACCGCGCTGTACGCCGCGCACCGCATGGAGCCTGACGACCGGGTCACCGAGGCGATCCGGCTGGCGGGAGATTCCGGCGTCGCGGTGCTCGAAGCCAGCCGGGCCGAGCTCGACCGGCTGACCGACGGCGCGCTGCACCAGGGTCTCGCGCTGCGGGTGCCGCCGTACGAGTACGCGCATCCCGCCGACCTGGTTGCGCGCGCGGCGGCCACCGGGACGCCGCCGCTGATCGTGGCGCTCGACGGGGTGACTGATCCGCGCAACCTGGGCGCGGTGACGCGGTCGGCGGCCGCGTTCGGTGCGCACGGGGTGGTCGTCCCCGCGCGGCGCTCGGCCGGCGTCACCGCGTCGGCGTGGAAGGTTTCCGCGGGCGCGCTGGCCCGCCTGCCCGTCGCGCGCGCGGCCAACCTGGTCCGGGCGCTCGCGGACTACCAGCAGGCCGGGTTGTTCGTGGCCGGGCTTGACGCGCGCGGCGGCACCGACGTGGCTGACCTGGAGGTCGCCGACGGCCCCCTGGTCCTCGTCGTGGGCTCGGAGGGACGCGGGCTCTCCAGGCTCGCCGCAGAGCGGTGCGACCTGCTCGTGCGGATCCCGGTCACGGCGCAGACGGAGTCACTGAACGCGGGCGTCGCCGCGGGCATCGCCCTCTACGAGGTGGCGCGGCGGCGGACCGGGCGCTGACCAGCCGTCACTCGCCCGCTGGGCCCTGGGCCGGTGGGCGGCATCGGCCGGTCGGCCCGGCGACGGCACGGCCCAGGGCGGCACGGCCCAGGGCGGCACGGCCCAGGGCGGCATGGCTCAGCGGCGACGCCGGCTAGCATTCGCGA
>DATFVJ010000396.1:0-10784 GCA_035260365.1 Streptosporangiaceae bacterium | reverse complement strand
GACATTTTCCTGCCGGTATGCGGCGAGCCGATGGAGGTGCTCCGCAACGCCTGGTCCCACGTCGCCATTCTGCGCAGCCGCTACCGGGGACAGGTCACCCCCTACGTGCTTGACGACTCAGGCAACCCCGACGTGAAGGCGATGGCCCGGCGGTTCGGCTTCGCCTACGCGACGCGGCCGGAGCGCGGCTGGTTCAAGAAATCGGGCAACCTCCGGTATGGCTTCGAGATCTCGGAGGGCCAGTACATCCTCCTGCTCGACGCCGACTTCGCGCCCCGTCCCGACCTGCTCGACGAGACGCTGCCCTACCTGGAGATGTTTCCCGACGTGGGCATCGTGCAGACGCCGCAGTTCTTTCATGTTCTCGACGAGCAGACGTGGGTTGAGCGGGGCGCCGGAGCGGCACAGGAGCTGTTCTACCGGTCCATCCAGACGGCCCGGGCCAAGAAAGAGGCCGCGATCTGCGTGGGAAGCTGCGCGGTCTACCGCAGGGCGGCACTGGAACAAAACGATGGCATGTCGCTGGCCGAGCACTCCGAGGACCTGCACACCGGCTTTGACCTGCACCGGCTGGGCTGGCGGCTGAAGTATCTGCCGATCGCCCTGTCCACGGGCAACTGCCCGGACAACGTCCTCGCGTTCCTCAACCAGCAGTACCGGTGGTGCTCGGGCACGATGAGCCTGCTGCACGACAAGAAGTTCTGGAAGACGAAGCTGCCGTCCTACACGCGGTTGTCCTACCTGTGCGGTTTCACCTGGTACGTATACACCGCGGTGTTCACGTTCGTGGTCCCCGCGCTCGCGATCGGGATGCTGCTGTTCGTGCCGGGCGAACTGCAGATGAGGAACCTGATCTTCGTCGCGCCCGTCCTGTTCTACTCGGGCGTCATCTACCCGATGTGGCACCGCGCACCCTACCGGCTTGAGGCGTGGTCCATTCGGATGATCTCCGGATGGGCGCACGTCTTCACGTTCTGGGACATGCTCCGCGGCAGGCTGCGCGGGTGGCAGCCGTCGGGCACCGGGGCGGCGAGGCAGGACGGCCGGCGCCGGTTCTGGGTCGGCCTCATCGGCTGGAGCTTCGGCACGTCGGCGCTGTGGGTGGGCCTGGCCCTGTGGCGGATGACGACGATGAACCCGTACAACTTCTTCCTCATCTTCGTGCTCGGTGTCTTCCAGTTCGTCGTCGTCGGCCGCATCCTCATCCAGCCACGGGCGGGGACCACCGCGTGACGCGAGCAGCCGCCCAGGTTGTCATCGGTATCGCGCTGGCCGCGGTCCTGGCCGGCTGCGGGATGTTCGGTACGCCCTCCGCCGTCAGCACCGGCCACCCGGCCGCGCCAAGCGGTTCCAGCGCCGGCGCCAGCGCCGCTGCCACGAACGCCCTCCCCTACGACGTGTCCGGGTTGGTTGACCCCACCGCAGGGAAGTTCCTCGGCGTCGAAGCCACCGGCGCACCCGACGCCCTCGGCCCGGTCACGAGCTTCGCCGCCGGCATTGGCAGGAAGCCCAACCTGATCGGCCAGTACGTCGGGTGGAACAACACATTCAGCGCCCGGGCCGCCACGAACGCATGGTCGTACGGCGCGCTGTACTACATGGCCTGGGAGCCGTTCGGCACCACCGTCGCGGCCATCGCGGACGGCCGGAGCGATGGGTACGTCACGGGGTTCGCCGAGGCGGTGCGGGCGCTCAACCTGCCGGTCGCCATCAGCTTCGGCCACGAGATGAACGGCAACTGGTACCCGTGGGGGACCACGCAGGCAACGCCGGCCCAGTTCGTCGCCGCGTGGCGGCGCATCCACCACCTGTTCACCCAGGCCGGCGCGAGCAACGTGATCTGGGTGTGGAATCCGAACGACATCTACCCCGTGCCTGATGTCAAGCTGAGGCCGTACTGGCCGGGTGACTCCTACGTCGACTGGGTCGGCATCACCGGCTACTTCGGCATCATCGGCCCGCAGACCTACGCCGGCCTCTACGCACCGACGATCAGAGAACTCAGGCAGTTCACCACGAAGCCGTTCATCATCGCGGAAACCTCCATCCAGACGGGCCCGGCCGAGGTCACGTGCGCCGTCAACCTGGTCCACACGGTCACCCGCCACTCCGACGTGCTCGGTTTCATCTGGTTCGACTACGAGAAGGCCGGGGTCGACTGGCGCATCGAGTCACGCCCGATCCTGCGGGCCGCGATCGCCAAGGACGTCGCGCGGCTTGGCCTCATCGACCCGAAGAAATGAGCAAGCGACAGCACAACTCGGCGCCACCCGGGCGTCCTGACGCCCAGCGGCGCGACGGCGTCCAGCCGTACCGCCGCGCCGTTCAGCGGCCCGATGCCGAGACGGTCGTGTTCCCCGCACCGCTGAAAATCCGCCCCGAGACCATCGACGGTTTCGACCCCGGCCATTTCCCCGCGCCCGACGCCGAGGCCGGAAGCCAGCCGGGCGGCCGGGCCAGGGTGGTCCTGCGTGCGCGGGGGCGGCATGGCGCGGGCCCCGTCCGGTACAACACGTCCACCAGCCGCCGGACATGGGTCAGCCGCGCGGTGCTGCTCGCCATCTTGGGTGTGCAGGCGGCGCTGACTTTGCGCATGCAGAACACGGCGTTCGAAGACGAAGCGCTGTATCTCTCCACCGGGCACATGGAAATCGCCCACTGGCTGCACGGTGCCGCGCTGCAGGGGGACTATCCGTCCTACTTCTCCGGCGCTCCGGTCCTCTACCCGGTGCTCGGTGCCGCCGCCGACAGCCTTGGCGGGCTGGCGGCCGCACGAGCGGTCAGCCTGCTCGCGATGCTGGCCACCACCGGGCTGCTCTACTCCCTTACCCGGCGCCTGTTCAACGAGCGTGTCGGCCTGTGCGCGGCGGTCTGCTTCTCCGTTACCGAGTCGGCCCTGTTCCTCGGCAACCTCGCCACCTACGATGCGACCGCGCTCTTTCTGCTCGCGATCGCCTCGTGGATCATCGTAAGGACCGCGGCGTTCCGATGGCCGGTCTACCTGCTCGCCGCGCCCGTGGTGGTGCTGACGGTCGCCACCAAGTACGCCTCGCTGCTGTACGTGCCGACCGTCGTCGCGCTCACCGCCCTAGCCGCGGGGCCGCATCGCGGGCGCAAGGCTTTGATACCCCCGGCCGCGTTCGCGGCGGCCGTCGCCGCACTCCTCATCGGCGCCGTCCACCTCGCGGGCCCGGACTATCTCAAGGGCATCGAGTTCAGCACCACCGCACGGGCGGGGGGCACCACGCCCACGACCGTCCTGCTCAGGGACTGCCTCATCTGGGGAGGACTTCCGTTCGTACTCGCTGCATTCGGCGCCTTCGCCTACGCGATACGGCCGCATAACGAGCCGGGCGAGCTGATCGCACCGCCGGGCGGCAGGTTCAGGCGGATCGCGCTCGGCGTGGTGCTCGCCGGAACAGCATTACTCGCGCCCGCCGAGCAGATCCGCCTGCACACCGAGACGTCGCTGCAAAAACACATCGGTTTCGGGCTGTTCTTCGCCGCCCCCCTCGTCGGGGCCGGGCTCGCCCGGATCGTCGGCGACCACTTCCGCCGGGCCCAGGTGGGAATCGCCATCTGGGGCGCGGCGCTGGCGCTCGGCATGGCGCAGGCATACGACCTGTTCACCGGCTGGCCAAACTCGACCGTCTTTGTCCGGGAGATGGCCCGCTACCTCCAGCCCGGCGCACACTATCTCGTCGAGGTGGACGAGGTGCCCGTCTACTACCTGCGCGGCTATCCTGACGCGCGGCCCGACCAGTTCACCTCCACGTACTACATCGGCTACGTCGGCACGGATGGCCAGTTCCGGACGGGTGCGGCAGGCTACCAGGCCGCGATCAAGGCCGGGTACTTTCGCGTGATCGCGTACACCGGCCAGGTCACACGGCCGGTGGACAGCCTGCTCGCGCGCACCCTGGAGGCCGACCCCTCATACCGGCTTGCCGCGGCGATCCCGAATCGCGGCGACAACGGCACGTACTACATCTGGGTCAAGCGCCAGTAGGGCGCGATCGCGCCACCTACGGGGGATGAACCAGGTTCAGTGCGCGTCGGTGATCATGCCGGCGCCGACGGTCGCGTTGGTGAACTCGTCGATGAGGATGATGCCGCCGGTGGCACGGTTGCGCGCGTAGGGATCGCAGAACAGCGGCTGGGTGGCGCGCAGGCTGACCCGGCCGATCTCGTTGAGCTGCAGCTGCGCCGCGGTTTCGTCCCGGTGCAGCGTGTTCACGTCGAGCCGGTAGTGCACGTCGCGCACGATCGCCTTCGTGGACCGGGTGGTGTGCTTTATCACCAAACGGCTGCGCGGGCTGAGCGCCCGGTCAGCGGTCATCCAGCAGATCATCGCCTCGATGTCCTGTGCCGCCGCCGGGTGGTTGTGCGGGCGGCAGATCATGTCGCCGCGCGAGATGTCGATGTCGTCGTCGAGGACGAGCGTCACCGACATCGGCGAGTACGCCTCGCCCACCGGGCCGTCCGCGGTGTCGATCCGCTTGATCCGCGCGGTGAGACCCGATGGCAGGTGCATCACCTCGTCACCGGGCTTGAGGATCCCGCCGGCCACCTGTCCGGCGTAGCCGCGGTAGTCGTGCAACCGCGGATCGGTCGCCTGCTGCGGCCGGATCACGTACTGGACGGGGAACCTTACGTCGATCAGGTTCCGGTCGGAGGCGATGTGCACGTTCTCCAGATGATGCAGCAGCGACGGACCGTCGTACCAGGGCATGTTGAGGGATCGCTGGACGACGTTGTCGCCGTGCAGCGCGGAGATGGGGATGAACGTCAGGTCGCCGATCTCCAGCTTGGTCGCGAACGCCGTGAACTCGGCCTTGATCTCTTCGTACGCGGCCGCTTCGTAGTTCACCAGATCCATCTTGTTGACCGCGAGCACCAGGTGCGGCACCCGCAGCAAGGTGGTGAGGAAGGCGTGCCTGCGGCTCTGCTCGGTCGGGCCCTTCCGCGCGTCCACGAGCACCACCGCCAGGTCGGCGGTTGACGCGCCGGTCACCATGTTGCGCGTGTACTGGATGTGCCCGGGCGTGTCCGCGATGATGAACTTGCGGCGGGGGGTCGCGAAGTAGCGGTACGCGACGTCGATCGTGATGCCCTGCTCACGCTCGGCCCGCAGGCCGTCGGTGAGCAGCGCCAGGTTGGTGTAGTCCTCGCCGCGGTCGCGGCTGGTCCGCTCGACGGCCTCGAGCTGATCGGTGAAGATCGCCTTCGAGTCGTAGAGCAGCCGCCCGATCAGCGTGCTCTTCCCGTCGTCGACCGAGCCCGCGGTGGCGAAACGCAGGATATCCATCAGAAGTATCCCTCCCGCTTGCGGTCTTCCATGGCGGCTTCGCTTGTCCGGTCGTCGGCCCTGGTCTGCCCCCGCTCGGTGATCCGCGTCACGGCGATCTCCTCGATCACCTCCGCGACCGTGGCGGCGCTGGACTTAACCGCGCCCGTGCAGGTCATGTCGCCGACGGTGCGGTAGCGGACCATGGCCTCGAACAGCGTCTCGTCGTCGGCGCGGCTGACGAACGGGCCCTCGGCGAGTAGCACGCCGTCCCGTTCGAAGACCCTGCGGGTATGCGCGAAGTAGATCGACGGGATCTCCAGGTTCTCCTGCCCGAGGTAGCCCCATATGTCGAGCTCGGTCCAGTTGGACAGCGGGAACACCCGGATGTGCTCGGAATTCCTGATCCGGGTGTTGTAGATGTTCCACAGCTCCGGGCGCTGGTTCTTCGGATCCCATTGCCCGAACTCGTCACGGAACGAGAACACCCGTTCCTTGGCGCGTGCTTTCTCCTCGTCGCGGCGCGCTCCGCCGAAAACCGCACCGAACCTGTGCTCCTCTATCGCGTCGAGGAGCGCGGTCGTCTGCAGCCGGTTCCTGCTCGCCCACCGGCCGGTCTCCTCGGTCACCCGCCCGGCGTCGATGGCATCTTGCACCGACGCCACGATCAGCCGGACCCCGAGTTCGGCGACCCGGCGGTCGCGGAAGCTGATCACCTCGCCGAAGTTGTGCCCGGTGTCCACGTGCATCACGGGAAAGGGGATCCGCGCGGGCCAGAACGCCTTTTCCGCCAAGCGCAGCATGACGATGGAGTCCTTGCCGCCGGAGAACAGCAGCACCGGCCGTTCGAACTCGGCCGCCACCTCGCGCATCACGTGGATCGACTCGGCCTCGAGGACGTCGAGCTGTGAGAGCTGGTAGTCACAGGCAACTGCGGTCGTCATCGGTTCACCAAACAGGTTCGTCGCGGGGTTCCGTTGGCTGTCAGCCGGGTCAGGCGGCGGCCGGTTCACCCTATGCCAACCGGGCCGTCCGCCGCACACACGCAGAATTGATCACTGCGAGCAGCATCTCGGCGATGGCCGGCCGACAGACCAGGATATCGGGCAGCTTCGGGTCCGGCTGGTTGTACACGAGCGGCCGCCCGTCGATACGCGACGCGTGCAGGCCCGCCGCCTGTGCGACCGCCACCGGCGCGGCCGAATCCCACTCGTACTGGCCGCCCGCGTGGACGTAGGCGTCCGCGGCGCCGGTCAGCACAGCCATGATCTTGGCGCCGGCCGAGCCGAGCGGGATCAGATCCGCACCTGTCTGGCTGGCCAGCCGCCTCGCGACCTCAGGCGGCCGGGTGCGGCTCACGACGATCCGCAGCCTGTCGCCGCCCGCACCGCGCTCGCCGTCCGCCCAGCCCGCTGGGCTCGCGGGCACCGTGCTGAAGGTATGTCCCTGCGCCGGAAGCGCGACCGCGCCCGCCACGAGCCGCCCACGGGGGCCGTCAGTGGGCGGCTTCGGTGGGGCCGGCTCGCCGGCGGCCGGCTCGGTGCGTGCCCACAGTGCGACGTGGACGGCCCAGTCGGTGCGCCCCGCCTCGCCAAACTCACGGGTACCGTCCAGTGGGTCGACGATCCAGACCCGGCTGGCCGTCAACCGGACCGGGTCGTCCCTGCCCTCCTCGGACAGCAGAGCATCGCCGTGGCGATGCGCCGCGAGCGCAGCCGTTAGGTATTCATGGGAAAGCCGGTCACCTGCGGCGCGCAACGCCCCCTGGTCGCTGAAATCCGCACGCCCGCGCAGTTCGAGCAGGCGGCGCCCGGCCCTGGCCGCGAGATCGTGCGCCAGATGATCGTCACCAACGATCACTTGGGCCTCCCCACGCGGGGCCGGGAGGCCCGATCCCGCGACGCTAGTAGGCACCCGATCCGCGGGCTACCGCGGACCCGGTCTTCCACAGAATCTGCAGATCAAGTGCGAACGACCAATTCTCCACATAGCGCAGATCGAGCCGCACTGATTCCTCCCAGGACAGGTCGGATCTGCCATTCACCTGCCACAGGCCGGTGAGCCCGGGCTTGACGACGAGCCTGCGCCGCACGTAGTCGCCGTACTTGGCCGCCTCGGCCGGCAGCGGCGGCCGGGGCCCGACCAGCGACATGTCGCCGAGCAGCACGTTGAAAAGCTGCGGCAGCTCGTCCAGCGAGTGGCGGCGCAGCCAGGCACCGGTCCTGGTGATACGGGGATCTGAGCGGATCTTGAAAAGCACGCCGTCATGCTCGTTCCGGGTGGTGAGCAGCCCCTTCCGCTCCTCGGCGTCGACCACCATGGTACGGAACTTGTAGACGGTGAACGTGCGGCCGTCCTTGCCGACTCTGGTCTGCCTGAACAGCACGGGGCCGCCCTCACGGAAACGGATGGCGAGCGCGATCGCGGCGAAGAGCGGGGCCAGCGCGATCAGCCCGGCTGCCGCCGCGGTCTTGTCGAACAGCGCCTTCATCACCCGCCTCGCACCGGCGAGCTCCGGGTGATCCACGTGCAGCAGCGGCAGCCCCGCCACCGGCCTGATCGTGGTGCGCGGGCCCGCCACATCCATCAGGGCGGGCGCGACACACAGATCCGTGCCTGTCTTCTCCAGATCCCACGCGAGCCTGCGCAGGCGCAGGCCGTCCATCTCCGGGCAGCCAAGCACGGCCACGGTGTCGGCGCCGGACAGCCGGACCGCGGACGTGACGTCGCTGAGGTTGCCGTAGACGGTTACGCCCTCGACCTCCTGGCAGCTGAGCCGCCCGTCGGGCAGGCACACGGCCACGATGTCCAGGCCGTGGTGGCGGGCGCGGCGAAGCTCGGAAATGAGGCTGTCCACCGCCTCACGGTGACCGACGGCCACGGCCTTGTGCATGCACAGTCCCGCGCCGCGCAGCCGGTGCAGCCGCTTGCGCAGCCAGTAGCGCGCCGACAGGTCGAGCACGGTCGCGGACGGCAGCGCGATGACCACGTAGCCGCGGGCCACCTGGGTTTGGGTCGCATAGGCGATGATCGCGACCGCGGCCGTGAGGCTCACCGCGGCGTTCAGTACCCGGCGGAACTCGTCCGACCCGACGCCGATGAACCGCGCGTCGTAGGCACCGGAAAATGCCGCCGCGAATACCCAGATGACCGGCAGGATCAGCGTGGACGCCAGGTAGCCCGCGGGCAGGTGCGGTTCGCCGTCGAACCGCACGAGCAGCGCGACAACGCCGGCCGCGAGAGCGCAGAGGCAATCCGCCGCGACGACGCCACGCAGATACCGGCCGGTCCAGCTGGCCGGGTCGACCCCCACCCCGACAGGTACGACCACTTCCGTCCGCAGCGGCGGCAGCGCAAACTCGCCGCGCTCCGCCACCGCTGTACGACCCCTCATGCCCGACCGCCCCTTCTGCCCTGAGCGGACTTAGCCACACCGCGCCCCCGCGGCCGTCCCGGCTGCGCCGGCGGCACTTGTCACGGCATGCTGCCCGCCATGAAGACGCGCGCCGACATCAAGCGGTTGACGTCATCCGCGCGATCGTCGGCGGGAGGGGCAATCCTAGACAGAACCACCCATTTTTACCGTGCGTTAAATACGTTCTGTGCCGCAATGAGGCCATTCTGTAGCAGCGTCTCGACGGCGTCCGCTGCGCGGTCGACGAGCAGCGGCAGGTCACGGCGCTCGGCCGCGGAGAAGTCGCGCAGCACGAACGCGGCCGGGTCCATCCGCCCTGGCGGCCGGCCGATGCCGAACCGCACCCGTTGGTAGTCGCCGGTGCCGAGCGCTCGCGTGATCGAGCGAAGGCCGTTGTGGCCGTTGTCACCGCCGCCCAGCTTGACCCGGACCGTCCCGAACGGCAGATCGAGTTCGTCGTGCACCACGACGATCCGGTCCGGCGGGATCTTGTAGAAGTCACGCAGGGCGGCGACCGGGCCGCCGGACAGGTTCATGAACGACCTGGGCTTGGCCACGGTGACCGGCGTACCGGCCAGCCTGCCCTCGGCCACCTCCGCGCGCCCCCGGTGGACCTTGAAGCGCGCGCCGATCCGGTCGGCGATCAGGTCAGCGACCAGGAAACCGGCGTTGTGCCGGTTCGCCGCGTACTCCGGAGCGTGGTTGCCGAGCCCGACGACGAGCCAGCGTTCATCCGGCATGCCGACAGGTTCCCATCACAGCGCCACCGCGCGTCAGCCGGGCTCCTCCTGGCCGGTGGGCTCGCTCTCCACGGGCGCGGGCGCCTCGGCCGGAGCGGCCGCCGCCTCCGCACCGATCTCGGCCTCCATCTGCTCGGCGGTCGGCGCGGCGACCACGTGCAGGACGAGGGACTCGGGGTCGGTGGCGAGCGTGGCGCCGCGCGGCATCGTGAGGTCATTCCCGTGCACAGAGACGCCGACCTCCATGCCGTCGATGTCCACCTCGATGAACTGCGGGATCCTGGTCGCATCGGCCTCGATCGGGATCTGCACGAGTTGCTGGTCGAGCAGGCCGCCCGGTGCGATCTCGCCGGTCAGCTGGATCGGCACTTCGACGGTGACCTTCTCACCACTGCGGACGAGCAGCAGGTCCACATGCTCGAGGAACCCGCGGAGCGGGTCACGCTGCACCGCCTTGGGCAGGGCAAGCTCGCTGCCCCCAGGCAGGCCCTCCAAGCGGATCAGCACGTTGGGTGTCTTGAGGGCCAGCATCATGTCGTGCCCGGGCAGCGAAACGTGCCGCGGATCGGTCCCGTGGCCGTACAGGACGGCCGGCACCCGGCCCGCGCGGCGGGTGCGGCGGGCGGGGCCTTTGCCGAACTCACTGCGTGGCTCGGCGGCGATACGTACCTCGGACACGGCGAAACTCCTCGTAGCAAAGAGGCTGAGTTACTCGGGTCAGGGTCACTCAGGCAGGCTGCGGCCTCCCGCGAGCCGCAGCCTACGCAGTCTAACCGAGAAGTCGTGGCCGCCGTGCATTTGGAACCTGCGCCGTAGCCGTGCACCGGAACCTGCGCCGGGACGGCAGGCTCCTAGTTCTGCATCGGGTCCGGCTTGGCTTGCCTGGAGTCGGGCTCGTTCTGCATGGGGGCCGGCTCGTTCTGCATGGGCGCCGGGTCGTTCTGCATGGGGGCTGGCTTGCCCGGCTTGCCCGGCTTCGGAGCGGGCGTCGCCGTCGCGCCGGTACCGGCGGAATCACCGTCGTCTGCGGGCCGCTCGGCGGCCATGTCCTCGTTCATGATTCCCCTTTTCACCACCCGGTCTCGTGAGCCACGGCGGCCCCCGTCGGCCACCACGGAACCGGTTATTACACACTGTCTAACACAGTAGCGCCGCAGGCGCGGGAACATGACGGAATGCGCTATCTGGCGCCTGTTTCGCGCGTCCCGAGCGAATCGAGATCGCGCTGCACCTCGGCGGCTCGCTCATCATCCCCGAGCTCACGAAAGATGGCCTGGGCGCGGGACCACGCCTCGGCGGCCACGGCCGGGCGGCCGGCGCTCCGCTCGGCCTGGCCCAGGGG
>DATFVJ010000395.1:0-7573 GCA_035260365.1 Streptosporangiaceae bacterium | reverse complement strand
GTAGAGCAGGGGCCGAGGATGCACACCGTTGCCCGGTAGTTCACACCGAGGAGGTCACTGGTTCGGTCCCAGTATCGCCCACCCCAGGTAGCAGGCCAGCTGCGAGCGCGTAGCACGCCGGTAGCAACTCCCGGTCGGCCCAAAGTGGCCCCGCACCGTCGTCGCTGCGGAATCGGTGCGCGAAGATGGCCCTATGGCGGATCTGCTGAGTGAACACCGTCTCTACGGGGACCTGGCCGCGTGGTGGCCGCTGATCTCGCCGCCGAAGGAATACACGGAGGAGGCCGCCTTCGCGGCGACGCTGCTGCGGTCGGCGTCGATTCCCGTGCGCGACGTTCTGGAGTTGGGCAGCGGCGGCGGGCACAACGCCGTCCACCTCAAGGCGCGGTTCACCATGACGCTCGTCGACCTCTCGGCCGGCATGCTGGAGGTGTCGCGACGGCTCAATCCTGAGTGCGATCACCGGCAGGGCGATATGCGGACGGTGCGGCTCGGCCGCACCTTCGACGCGGTGTTCGTCCACGACGCCGTGGACTACATGATCAGCGAGGCCGACCTCAGGCAGGCCATCGAGACCGCCTTCGTGCACTGCCGTCCCGGCGGCGTAGCCGTCTTCGTACCCGACCGCACCGCGGAGACCTTCGAGCCGGCCACCGGCCACGGCGGTGACGACGACGCGGACGGCCGCGGCGCGCGCTTCCTCGACTGGACATGGGATCCGGATCCGGCCGACACCTGGATCGTGACCGAGTACGCGTTCCTGCTCCGCGACATCGACGGCTCGGTGCGCGCCGTGCACGAGAGGCACCGCACCGGGTTGTTCAGCCGCGACGTCTGGCTCCGCCTGCTCGCCGGCGCGGGCTTCGAGCCGAACGCCGTCATGGAGCACACCAGCGAGGACCGGGCGCCGCGCGAGCTGTTCCTCGGCCGCCGGCCATCCGGACCGGCGGGTACGTTCGGTACGTGAGGCCCGAGGCCGCCGGGCGAGCGTCGTTCCGGCAGAGCCTGCGCGGCAAGGCGGGAGACGAGTTATGCCACAGCCAGAAGGCCAGGAGCTTGCGGACATCCGGGCACACCGTGCGGAGCTGCGCAGGCGCTACCTGCGCCCGGCCGGGCAGCGCCCGGCGACCACGGTGCAGGGCGTGCACCACCTCGCGCTCATCTGCCGTGACGTGGAGGAGACCATCCGCTTCTACCAGGAGTTTCTGGGCTTCCCGCTGGTAGAGCTGGTCGAGAACCGTGACTACCTGGGTTCGAGTCACTTCTTCTTCGACATCGGCAACCGGAATCTGCTCGGGTTCTTCGACTTCCCCGGTCACGATCACCCGGCGTTCACCGAGACGATCGGCGGCGTACAGCACATCGCGATCTCGGTGTCGGCGGAGCAGTTCGAGGCCGCGAAGAAGAAGTTCGAGCAGGCCGGCCTGGACTATCTCGGACCCGACCGTGGCGCGGACGACAGCATGTATTTCCGCGACCCCAACGGCATCGGGCTCGAGCTGTACCGCGAGGAGCTCGGCGTCTTCGACGGCCGCCCACTGCTCGGCTGAGCGCCGCACCCGCGCCGCGGGACGGCGCCGCGAGGTGGGGCGCCGCGAGGTGGGGCGCTGCGGGACGGGGCGCCGCGGGCACGCTCGTCAGGATTGGCGCGCCACGCGGGAGCCGTTATGCCAAACTGCGGCCGGACCGGGAAAATAGGTGCGTGGCCCGTCGGCCACCGCATGCCCGCCCTGGCAGCCAGTTCCGCAGACCTGGTAACTCAATGAAATCTTACTGTTACAATCCGTTGCCTAGAGTCATCCGGCGGCCGGCTGGCACCCTGGGGGAGGGCGTTGACGATGCAGTGGACTGGCCAGGACCTGGACGCCGGATCTCACCGTCCCGCGACGGATCACGGCGCAGCCGCGAGCCTCGGCGGTATGAGGTCGCTCGCTACAGGTAGGGGCCGAGCAGCGTGAGGTCGGCCGGCGAGAGCCTGTCGCTGGCCGTCTTGGCCTGGTGCCAGTAGGGATAGATCAGCGGCGGCTGGCTGACCTTGTCCAGCCGCGCCCGTTCCCCGGCCGTGAGGTCAAGATCGGCAGCGGACAGGTTGTCGGCCAGTTGTTCCGACGTCCGCGCACCGATCACCAGCGAGGTCACGGCGGGCTTGCCGAGCAGGTAGGCGAGCGCGACCTGCGCCGGCGACACGCCCCGTTCCGTGGCGATGGCCACCAGCGCGTCGACGGTGTCGTACAGGGCCTCCTGATCGCGCACCGGCGGCTCGTTCCAGTCGGTCAGCTGCCGCGAGCCGACCGCCGGCTGGCGGTCACGGCGGTACTTGCCGGACAGCAGCCCGCCAGCGAGCGGGCTCCAGACCAGCACGCCGAGGCCCTGGTCCAGGGCGGCAGGAATCAGCTCGTACTCCGCCTCGCGGGCCTGGAGTGAGTAGTAGATCTGCTGGCTGACGAACTGCGGCCCGCCGAGCCTGGCGGCCGTGCCAAGCGCCTTCATCAGCTGCCAGCTCGCGTAGTTGGAGACGCCCACGTAGCGCACCTTGCCGGAGCTGACGAGCAGATCGAGCGCCGCGAGCGTTTCGTCGAGCGGAGTGAGCCCGTCCCACTCGTGCAACTGGTACAGGTCGACGTGGTCGGTGCCGAGCCGCCGCAGGCTGGCTTCACATCCGGACACGATGTGATGCAGGGACAGGCCGGCGTCGTTGGGCCCGTCGCCCATCGGCATGCGTACCTTGGTGGCGACGAGGACCTGGTCGCGACGGCCCCGCAGCGCCTGCCCGAGGATCTCCTCGGCCGCGCCGTCGGAGTACACGTCCGCCGTGTCCACGAGGTTGACCCCGGCCTCCAGGCACTGATCGACCTGACGTCTCGCCTCGTCCACGCCGGTCGAGCCCACGTTCGCGAAGTTTCCCTTGCCGCCGAACGTCATGGTGCCCATCGTGAGCACAGAAATCCGGAGGCCCGACCTGCCGAGCGCGCGATATTCCATGATCTGAGCCTATCCAGTGGCGGTGCCGGGTCCATCTTGCGTCCATGGCGGCGGACGCTAGTATTCGAACACACGTACGAGTTATTCATGGGAAACGTGAGGATGCCACCGAACGCCGACGAAGTGCCGCGCCCAAGAGGAGCCGAGGAAGTGCCGCCGCCCCGAAGGGAACAGCTGCGCCCGGAGACCGGCAGGTACCGCCCGTGCTTCAAGCCGGTCCTGATCACGATCGCCGGCCGTGGCCGGTTCGGCATCCTGCGCGCCTGGCTGCAATCGGGCGACGGCTGGCTGTGCCACGTCGAGTACATGAACAACGGGCACGGCAGCACAGACGGCTGGTACCGCTTCGACCCGAACCTCATCCGGCCTGCCTCGGTCCCGCACTCCCCATCCTGGTGACCTCCTGTATCGAGGCCTTGCCACAGCGAACACGAGCAGCGGGATCGGCCGGTTGACGGCGGGTAACCGTTTACCCTGGCGGCTGGGATGCGCCGAGTGGTGAGGGGAGGCGGTGTGATCACGCCGCCGCTTGTTCAGGTAACCGATGGGCCCGGTGACGAGGCCGTGCGGGCGGGAATCGTGCGCCGGCTCGAGCGGTTCGGGGCCGGGCCCGCGGCGTCGTTCCGTGACGCGTGCGCCCTGATGGAAGGCGATCCCCCGGTGGCCTGCGATGCGGTTCTGGTCGGCCACCTCGTGCGCGAGGTCGAGAGTTCGGTCCGCGCCGCTCTGCTGCCGCCGGGGGCGCCCGCCGTGACGCGCTCCTCGCGGCCGGAGAAGACTGCGCGGGCGGGAGCGGAGGTCCACGGGCGGGCGGGGGCGGTGCGGCAGGCTCTCGGCCGGCTGCTGCGTGAGTTTGGCGTGCTGGTCCGGGCCTTGTTTCTGCCGCGACACCAGCGGCGCACACCGCGGCGGGCAGAGGCCACCATCTCGCCGGCCGGCGAGCACGAACTAGAGGTCCGCGCGGTGCTCGACCGCATCGGGATCGGCTGCGACAGTGCCGCGGGGAGAACGTGGCTGGCGTACGCGGACCAACGGCAGACGCTTGCGCGATCGCGGGGACCTGGGGCGCCGCGCCCGGTGGACCAGGCGTTCCGCCGCTGGTTCTCGCGCCTGGTGGCGATGCTCGACGTGGTGCTCGAGGAGCACGAAGCCGCATATCTGGCGAGCGTGGAACGCCTGGACGCGCTGGCCCGGGCCGGCCGCCCGGGCGACGAGCACGCCAGCGAGCTTCGGCAGGAGTTCCCGCAGGATCCGGTCACGATGGGTCATTTCTTTGCCCAGCTGACGACCCCCGCGTGGATACGCCCGTTGCGGAGGCAGGGGTTCTTCGCCCGGCCTCCGGCGCAGACCGCCGGCGGGGAATCGCCCGGATGGCTGCCTGATTGGCCCGCGCTGCGCTATCTGGTCCGGGTCGCACGCCAGGATCCCGCGCTGGCCACCGAGGTCGCCGCGGACGTTCCGGCGACAGGAAACCAGCTGGTGACCGCGGGTCTGGTGGACCTGGCCCTCGAGGTGCCCGCGGCCTGCGGCGGCGCGCTGCTGCCCCGGATCACGCGCGACCTGGCGGGCGCGCACGGCGGCCCGCGGGAGGCGGCCGGGGCCGAGCGGTTCGGCGCGTTGGCCGTGCACCTGGCGGATGGCGGCCGGCCCGACGCCGCTCTCGGCCTTGCGCGGGTGCTCTGGGGTTTCGCATCTGGCGAGAGCGAGGGCGCCGCCGAGGCCAGAAGCGGCGGCGAGGGCGTGGCCAGACGCGGCGCCGAGGGTGAGGGCAGACGCGGCGCCGAGGGCGTGGCGGTGGCGGGGGTCGTGCCCGGCGCCGCGGGTGGCCTGCGCACCCGGATCGGGACCAGTGATTACGCGGAGAGCCTGCGGACCTGCCTGCCGCCGCTTGTGGCCGCGGGCGGGCCGTCCGTGCTCGAGGCGATGGCCGATCTGCTCGACGACGCCATCACGGCCGCCGCCGGCCCGGCCATGCTCGAAAGCCGGCAGGATATGTCGGTGTGCTGGCGCCCGGTGCTGGCGGGCTGGCCGCCGGATACGGACGTGGAGGCAAGGACCGCCCTGGTCAGCGCGGTATGCGACGCCGCGGAGCAGCTCGTCAGGGATGGGCAGGTCGACGTGCGGGATGCGCTGCGGCGCCTGGATTCGCGGGACTGGCTGATCTTCCGGCGGGTCGCACTGCACCTGCTGAGGCAGTTCGGCGGCGCGTGCCCGGAGGAGGTCGCCCGGCGGCTCACGGACGCGGCCGCGATCGGTGACGCGGATACCGAACGCGAGTTCCTGCTCCTTGCCCGCGATCATTTCGGCACGCTCAGCGCCGAGGACAAGCAGCGCATGCTCGGTCTGATCGATCAAGGCCCGGACGTCGGCCCATGGGCCGCCACGTACGCCGCACAGGCCGGCCAGGCTCCATCAGGGGACCGGATCGACAGGTGGGTCGCCGAGTGGACCCGCGACCGGCTCGGCGCGGTCGGGCCTGCGCTGCCGGAGCGCAAGCGGGAGTCCTATGACAAGCTCGCCCGGCTGGTCGGCGAACCCGCGCCCGTGGAGAGCGCCGGCAACGCCGGCAGCACAGCGCGGTTGATGGGTGACGCCGGCGCTGCGACCAGCTCCGGAGGGCTGGCCGGGTGGAGTGTCGACAGGGTCATCGCCTTCCTGCGAACCCGGCCACCGGCCGGGACACCGGCTGCGACAGCGACGGAGACGCCGGTTGTGTCAGCGGCGGCGGCACCGGTCGTGACACCAGCCGCGGAACCGGGTCCGGCCACCGTGCGGGCGACGGCACCGGACCCCGCGCTGGCTGATACCAGCGTCTTCGACCTGGCCAGGGAACTCCGCAGCGCCGTGCGCGTCAGCCCGCTGCGCTACTCGGCCGCGGCCGGCCGCTTCACGAGCCTGGCGGAGCGATACGTCGCGCAGTTCCTCAGCGGCCTGCACGCCGCGGCCGGCCGCGGCGCGGACCTGGACTGGGATTCCGTCCTCCAGCTCTGCCGATGGGTATCGGGCGACGCGGCCACGCCGGCCGGCCCGGTGGCTGGCGGCGGCCCGGTGGCTGGCGGCCCGGTGGCTGGCGGCCACGACCGGGCCAGCAGCCGCCATGAGATGATCTTGCTGCTGCGGGCCGGTTTGGATCAGGTGCCCCCGGTCATCTCGATCGGCGAGCGTGTCCAGGTTTGGCAACTCATTGACGCCTCGCTGAGCAGGAACGCTTCCTCGGGAGACGGCGGCGGAGCGCCCGCCGCCGCGGACCAGGCGCGCGCTCGCGCGCGGGCGCAGGCCCTTGCCGCCGCCGTCTCCTACGGCACGTGGGTCCGCCGCCACCAGCGTGAGGCCGACCTCGCCGAGGTGTTCTTCATCCTCGACCGGCATCTGGACCCAGCCGCCGAACCGTCGCTCGTGGTGCACGGCGTCTACGGCACCGAGTTCCACCGCCTTGCCCACCTGGACCAGGCGTGGGTCGCGGCCGCGACGAGCCGCATCTTCCCACCTGGTGACGCGGGTCGCGAGCTCTGGGACGCGGCCTGGGATGCCTACCTCGACCCTGCCGTGCCGGTCAGCCCGCAGGCCCGCGCATTGCTGAGCGACCAGTATCTGACCGCGGTCGACCGGCTCGGCGCGGGCAGCGGTGAACACGCGGGGCGGCGGGACGTGCGGCTCGGCCAGCACCTGATCACGCGGTACCTGGCCGGCGAGATCACCCTCGACAGTGACGACAAGCTCATCGGCCGCTTCTACCAGCGTGCCCCCACCGCCGTGCGCGCCGAGATAGCCAAGTACATCGGGTGGCAGCTGCTCACTCCTGGCACGAGCACCGCCGCCGGCGTCCTCGCGCGGCTCACCCGGCTGTGGGAGGAACGCATCGCGACCGCGTCCCCCGGCGCCGACAAGGACGAACTTGTCCGGTTCGGCGAGTGGTTTGCCAGTGGGCGCATCGACGAGGACTGGTCGCTGCGGCAGCTTGCCCGGGTCATCACGCTGACCGGCGACGCCAAGCCCGACGTCCTGGTCCTGCGCCGCCTGGCCGAGCTGGCTCCCGCCCGGACCCAGATCTGCCTGGACATCGTCAACGAGTGGGTCAGGCAGCTACCTCACGGTGCGTGGCTGCTCAGCGCCAGGGAGGAATACCTGAGCCAGATTCTGGCGGCCGGGCTGGCGAGCCAGGACACCGGCACCAGTGCTCTCGCGGCGGAGATCGCCAGCAGCGCCGCCGGCCGAGGGCACACGCGATTTCCGGCTCACGCACCGGCCGGCACCAGAGCCGGCCCGGCCTGACCGCCGCGTGGGGGTTGTGGACGAACCACGCTCGTCTTGTGGACGAAGCGGTGGACAAGTGTGGTGGCGCGGGGGATAACGGCGGGTGTTCTGTGGATGTGGTGTGGATGGCGGAAGAATCTTCAGATCGGTGGGGTGAAGGTCTTGTGCCGCAGGTCAGGAGGCAGTAGAACGGCTCTACCGCTGGAAACGGGTTCCGCCCGGGGGAGACTCCGGGGACGCGGGGAGGGCCGGGAAACCGGTGCTTGCCGCGGGTGCCTGGCACCGGTGGTGGGTTCCGCGGTCTGTGGCGGCCGGGCGATCGGCCGGCTGGGCGGTG
>DATFVJ010000394.1:0-3143 GCA_035260365.1 Streptosporangiaceae bacterium | reverse complement strand
CGGACTGCATGGACGCCAAGCTCGGCGAGCTGGGCCGCGATCGCGGCCCTGATGTCGAGGCCGGGGGCACCGGACCTGGTCAGGCACCGGGCCGACGGAACCGCCGCGGCCACGCGGGCCTGCAGCGGCGCGGGCACGCTGTAACAGCCTCCGCAGATCGCCGGGCCGACCAGGCCGTGCATCCGCGACGGCTGGGCGCCTGCGGCCGTCATCGCACCGACGAGCGCGGGGACCACACCCGCCTCTGTCCCGGCGCGGCCTGAGTGCGCGGCGCCGACCATCCCGCGGTCAGGATCGACGAGCAGGACAGGCGCGCAGTCAGCGGCGAGAACGCCGAGCACCACGTCCGGCAGGTCGGTGAATATCGCGTCCGCCTCCATCGCAGCCTCGCCTGGGCGCACGTAGCGTGCGCGGGTGCCGTGGACCTGGCGCATCCACACCAGCTGGCCCGCCGGGGCGCCGCACGCTCGCGCGACGATCGCGCGGTTGCGCGTCACGGCGGCGGGATCGTCACCCAGGGAAAGCCCGAGGTTCAGCGGGTCGTAGGGCGGCTTGCTGACGCCGCCGCGGCGCCCCGTGACCGCGGTGCGCACCCCGGGGACGAGCTCGGTGCATACCGCGACACTCGGGGACCGCCGGCTACTTGAGGAAGTCGGGAACGTCAAGGTCGTCGTCTTCCTCGAAGACCACGGGCCGGCGCCGGGTGGTGGCGGCGTCGAAAACACGCGACGCGGCGGCCGAATCGGGTTCGGCGGGCCGCGGCACGAACGCACGTGCGGACGCGCGGCCTGCCTGGTCGGCCGATCTCCCGCCGAACTCGGAGAAGCCGTCGGGCGCGTCACCGGCCGCGCCGGCGCCGGCGGATCCGGCCTCGTCTGACGATGTCCCGTCCGGATAGCCAAGACCGGCGGCAGCGGGCCGCGCGGATGCCGCAGGCTCCGCGCCGTAGCCGGATCCGGCGCCCAGCGGGCCAGCCGAGCCCGCAGCACCGGCACCGGCACCGGCACCGGCACCCGAGCCCGCAGCAGCGGAACCGTCCGAGCCCGCCGAAGCCGCCGAACCGGCCGAGCCCGCCTGGGTGCCGCCCGCGGTCGCCGTGACCGGCTCGTACGACGGCGCGGCGGCGGAGTCCCTTCGCGACGAGTACGCGGGGACGGCCGTGGCCGAACTTCTGTTCTCGTCGAACCCGGCGGCGATCACGGTGACGCGTACCTCGTCGCCGAGCGCGTCGTCGATGACCGCGCCGAAGATGATGTTCGCGTCGGGCGCGGCCGAGTTGGCGACGAGCTGCGCGGCCTCGTTGATCTCGAAAAGCCCCAGGTCCGAGCCACCCTGAATGGAAAGCAGCACCCCGTGCGCACCGTCGATGCTCGCCTCGAGCAGCGGGCTCGAGATCGCCATTTCCGCGGCGGCCACCGAGCGGTCGTCGCCGCGCGAGGACCCGATGCCCATGAGCGCGGAACCGGCGCCGGACATGACGGACTTGACGTCGGCGAAGTCCAGATTGATCAGGCCGGGCGTGGTGATCAGGTCCGTAATGCCCTGCACACCGGACAGGAGCACCTGGTCGGCGGCCTTGAACGCGTCGAGCACGCTGACCTGGCGGTCGGAGATCGAAAGGAGCCGGTCGTTCGGTATGACGATGAGCGTGTCGACCTCGCTGCGCAGCCGTTCGATCCCGATCTCCGCCTGGGTCGCGCGCCGCTTGCCCTCGAAGCCGAACGGCCGGGTCACGACGCCGATCGTCAGTGCGCCGAGCGACCGCGCCACGTTCGCGACCACCGGGGCGCCGCCGGTGCCCGTGCCGCCGCCCTCGCCCGCCGTGACGAAGACCATGTCGGCGCCCCTCAGCACCTCCTCGATCTCCTCCCGGTGGTCTTCCGCGGCCCTGCAGCCGACCTCCGGGTTGGCGCCCGCGCCGAGACCGCGGGTGAGCTCGCGCCCGACGTCGAGCTTGACGTCGGCGTCGCTCATGAGAAGCGCCTGCGCGTCCGTGTTGATCGCGATGAACTCGACGCCCTTGAGCCCCTCTTCGATCATCCGGTTGACGGCGTTGACGCCACCCCCGCCGATTCCGACGACCTTGATGACCGCGAGATAGTTCTGCGGTGCTGCCACGAGGAGGGACCTTTCCGCTCGTTTACCTCAACAGGCCGGGCTGGCGGCGCGATCCGCGGGGAAGTGAAATGTCGCGGACCAACCCTCACCCTCAAGTTGAGATTTAGCGTTATGTCAACCTGACGATTGATACGGACAGTAGGGTTGCTCGGCGGCAGGGTCAACTAACCAGCGCCGATCAGGCCCGGCGTGTCGCGGCCTGCCAGGCATCACCGATTTACCCTCCGAACTGGGCGTCGTCAGCGTGTCGTGGCGACCGTCGGTGCGCTCACGTCGTAGAGATGCGCGTGGGTCCGCATCAGGATGGCAAGCACCCGCGCCTTGGCGACGGCGCGGTCGGGGCCTCCCCAGACGACCGTCACCCCGCCGGTGAGGTGCAGCGTGACGTCGTTCGCGGCCGGCGCGTTCAGCCACCTCAGCCGGCCGGAAAGCGCTGCGGGCAGCTCGTGCAGCACCGCGACGGCCGCCGCGACGGAAGGGCTGCCGAGCAGCGGCCCCGCGGGCAGAAAGAGCGGCATTCCGCGCGGCCGACGCGAAGCCGACGCCACGACGACCCCGAACCGGTCGGCCAGGTCGTATCCGCCGCCGTGGGCAACGGCGATCGCGGGGGTCCGCTCGGTGACGGCTATCGTGACCCCGTCCGGCCAGCTCCTGGTCACCCGGGTGGACTGAACCTGTGTGATCTCCTCGACCCGGCGGCTCACCGCGGCGGCGTCCACCCGGATGAGCGGCAGCCCCATGGGGATGGCGGCCGCCTGGATCACCTGCGAGCGCGTGACCCGGTGCACCCCGGTGACCTGCACCGAGCGGACCACGAAAAACCGGGAGCCGAGCAGCGCCCAGGCCACCCCGGCGACGATGGCCGCGAGGGCGATGAGGACGAAGGCGGCCTTCCACGGGTCGAGCGGCCGCCGCGGCCCGCCCCGCGCCCTGCGAGCGGGTACGGCGCCACCTGAGCCCGCGCCATCCGGGCCCGCGCCACCTGAGCCCGCGCCATCCGGGCCCGCGCCATCCGGGCCCGCGCC
>DATFVJ010000393.1:0-13173 GCA_035260365.1 Streptosporangiaceae bacterium | reverse complement strand
GAGGCGGGAGCGGCCCGGCGCCGGCCTGATTGATACCGGGGTGCGTGCCGCGTGCCGCCGCGTCACGTTCGTGCACCGCTGGCGTTTGCCTTCCGCATTGCTGGGCAGCACCGACGTTAAGCCAACGCCGGAACAGGTGGTCAGGGCCGATGAACCCGATCGAACGGCTCGTACGCCGGGTGGACGCCGCACAGCAGCGCCACAAGCCGTCGGCGTTCGTGTTCGGGGTCATCAAGAAGTACGGCGACGACAACGGCGGTGTGCTCGTCTCCAACCTCGCCTACTCGGGTTTCGTCTCCTTGTTCCCGCTGCTGCTCGTCCTGGTCACCATCCTCGGCCTGGTCGCCTCCAGTGATCCCGCGCTGCGCCATCAGGCCCTCAATGCCGTGGCCAAACAGGTACCGCTGATCGGCCATCAACTCGCGGGTAACGTCCATGCGCTCCGGCGGTCGAGCGTCATCGGCCTGGTGGTCGGCATCCTCGTGCTGATCTGGGGAACCACCGGCCTCGCCCAGGCGGGCCTGTTCACGATGGCGCAGGTGTGGAACCTGCCAGGGCCAGAACGGCCGGGCTACCTGCAGCGGCTCGAGCGGGCCGCGCTGTTCCTCGGCGTCCTCGGCGTCGGCGTCGTCGTGACGACGCTCTTGACCAGCTTGAGCACGTACGGCTCCAACAACGTGATCTCCGTTCTCCTCGAGGTTCTCGCGGCCGCGGCCAACGTCGGCATGTACTTCATCGGCTTCCGTGTGCTCACCCCCAAGGTCGTCGCGACCCGTAAGCTCCTGCCGGGCGCGGTCGCGGCGGGCATCGCATGGACGGTGCTACAGGCGCTCGGCACCTTCGTGGTGCATCACTTCCTGCACACCGACTCCGTGTACGGCGTGTTCGCCACCGTGCTCGGCCTGGTCGCCTGGATCTACGTGGGCGTCGAAATCAGCGTGTACGCCGCCGAGATCAACGTGGTGCTCGCGCGCCGGCTGTGGCCGCGGTCCATCGTCCAGCCGCCGCTCACCGAAGCCGACCGTGCCGTACTCGCGGACCAGGCACTGCAGAACCAGCGGCGCGACGACCAGCACGTACGGGTGTTCTTTGATCCCAGGCCTGCCGACCTGGCCGCATCGGGCCAGGCGCCGCGGACATCCGGAGAGACCGCGGCGCAGCCGGGCGACCGGCCCGATTGACGCACGCGCGGCCCGGCCATCCGCGCGGTGGCGCTCGACCGGGAAGGCAAGAAGACCCCGACCGAGCTGGCCGAGCTGTTCGCGGTGTCGCGGGCTACCATCTACCGGGAACTGAGAAAGCTACAGGAGGCCGCCGCATGACCGCGCAGCCGAGCGGCCCCGCGCCCGGCCCGGACACCGGCTCGTATGAGGTGATCCACCTGGGCGGGCACGCCGCCGTGGTCGTTCCGCTGGCTGATTTCATGCGGCTGCGGGCACTCGAGCGGCTCGCCTCCGCGCAGGAACTGGAGGACGCCGAGGACACCGCGGCGCTGCAGGAGTGGAGGGCGCGGGAGGCAGCCGGCCAGACCTCCTACGTGCCCGCCGATGAGGTACGGCAGCGGCTGATCTCCCGCTGACACCGACACCGGCCATCAGTGCAGCTCAGGGATATCCGACCAAAATTTCCCGCGACTACCGGGACCCCGCCGACCGCGGACGCGCACGGGTCAGCCTCCGGGCCGCATCCTGCGGTCCTCGACGGAATCGGCGGAAACCGCCTGGCCGTTGCGCGCATCGCGGGCCACGGGCTGCGGCGCGAGGCCGGCGACCGCCCTGCGCCGCAGCGCGCCCGGTGCCGACAGCAGCGCCGACGCCACCGCGCAGGCGGCCATCACGTAGTAGATGGCCGGGTAGTTGGACACGCTGGCGATCAGCCCGGCGACCGGGGCGCCGACCGCTATCCCGATGTCCCAGAACGACGTGAACGCCCCGAGCGCCGCGCCCTGCTGCGATTTGTCGGTGCGGTTGATGACGACGAGCGCGAGCGAGGGGAACAGCAGCGACAGGCCCGCCCCCATGACAAGACCGCCGATGATCACGGTCGGCAGGTTGGGGGCCATCGCGACGATCAGCAGGCCGGCCGCCTCGACGAGGGCCGACCAGAAGGCCACCTGCCGCGGGCCGAGCCGGTCGGGCAAGTTACCGATGAAGAGCCTGACCCCCACGTAGGTGAAGCCGAACGCGTTGAACGCGGCGATGCCGTTGGCCACGCCGCGCGCCATCATGTGCAGGGCGACGAACGCGGCGAGCGCGGCGTAGCCGAGCGCGGCGAGCGATAGCGCGACGCCGGGGACGACCGTGCTGGCCGGCAGGAGGGCCGCGCGGGTACGCGGGGCTTCCTGGCGCGCCGGCCCCTTCTTCGCGGCGACAGCAAGGAACCCGGCCGCGGCCGCGACGACGCACAGCGCCCACACGGCCGAGAAGCCGGACAGGCGCATGGCCACCGTGCCGAACAGCGCGCCGAGCGTGATGCCCAGCCACATGTAGATCCCGTACAGCCCGACGACGCGGCCACGCCGCTCGGGTGGGCACAGACTGACCAGCCAGGCGGCCCCCGCGGTGTACACGGTGCCCTCCCCCACCCCGTGCAGGATCCGCACCGCGACCAGGACTGGCACGTTCCCCGCCAGGTAGTAGCCCGCACTGGCAAGCGTGCAGGCCGCCGCTCCGCACAGCATCACCAGCTTGTAACCGTGGCGGTCGGCAAACCGCCCGGCGACCGGCCGGGTGACGACCGCGGCGACTGAGATCGCGGCGATCACCACGCCCACCTCCACCTTGCTGCCGTGCAGGTGCTGCAGGACGAAGAACGGCAGCGTGGCGAGCGAAGCGCCCACGCCGAGCAGGCAGCAGAAGATGCCGCCGAACATGGGCAGGAAGGGGCGGTAGAAGCGGAGAGTCTGGCCGACCGGCGACATCCTGCCTCCTACGTTTCGGGCGCGTCCGCTGGGACGGCAAGGAACAGGTGCGTCGGCAGGTGCACGGCCAGCCCTTCGTAGACCTCGCCGCGGACGGCGATGCCCGGCCTGGCGAACGTGCCCGGCGGCGGCTCGGCGACGCGGATCTCCGAACGGCCCGCGTCGAGCAGCCTGACCGCTTCCGCGAAGTCCCCGGCCAGTGCGCAGCCCGGGCGGATCATCCGGGTGCGGCTGATCAGCGTGCCGTTGTCCGCCAGGTCCGCGAGCAGGCCGTTCCTGCCGACCAGGCGGCGGTAGTAGTCGCGGGGGTTGACGATCATCGCGTGCGCGGTGGATCCGGTCTGCTCGATCTCGTCGCAGGCGGCCAGGATGCCCGCGGCATAGTCGCCGTCATAGGGCAGCCTGGCGATGTCCGGGTGGTTGAGCAGCCCGTAGGGCCCGATCGTGAGCGCCTGGTTCTCCGCGGTCGCGATCCGGACGAGCAGCCGGTGATCGATGAACTCGGCCAGGCCCTCGGCGTCGTCGACGAGCTCGCCAGGCAGCTGAACCCAGGCCCGGATCGGGTGCACGCGCGCCTCGGCGACGCCGAAGCGGAACGCCGCCTCCCGGCGCAGGCCCGACTCGCTGACCGCGGCCGCCTCCTGAGCGCTCGGCCTGCCCTCGCACCAGAACCGGGCGACCTCACCGTCGACGTGACGCCTCTTCATCAGGCCACGGACGGTCAGCCTCGGCTTGGGCCGGTCGGGTTTGTGCGCGTCGGTGATGGTGTAGTCGTAGCTCACCCGGGTGGCCTCGCCGTCGGCGGCGAACGCAAGCGCGAACGCCGTGCCGGGCGAAAGCGTGCTTGCGGCGGACGCGGCGGCGGGAAGAGTGCCGGTTGACATGCCTACTCCAGTCAGCGTGCGTGTCGGACGATCCGCTCGTAGAAGGGGTAGTGGTGGTCGTAGAAGGCCTTGAGCGCGGCGTTGTTGTCGACCGTGGCGGGGTAGGCCTTCTCGCTGCGGGCGAAACCGGCGCTGCGGATCGTGTCAATGTGCCACCTGCGGTGCCGCTGCCACTCGGGCTTGTCCCCCGGGCTCCAGCTCAGCGCGGCGGGCAGGAACGGCAGCCCGACGGCTTCGCAGTAGGCCTCGACGACCGCCGCCGGATCCTGCACCAGTTGCTCCGCATTTATCACGAACGGCTTGCGCCCGGTGACAGCCCAGGTCAGCTCGAAAAGCTCGTGCAGCCGCTCGTAGCCGATCTCCGGGCACGTCACCGTCGGCTTGACCGCGTAGTGCGAGCTGATCGCCTTCCTCGGATCGCGCACCATGAACGTGTGCGTGATCCAGGCGATCTCTTCCGGATGATCGAGCAGGTACGTGTACCTGTAGTCGAGGACCTCCTTCATGAAGACCGGGCGGGTGTGCCGCAATCGCGCCAGGCAGGTGAGGAACTCCGGCTCGGACCTGGCGAGCATGGTCCCGCCGCCGCCCGGCGCGGGGATCGTGACCGTTCCCTCCTCGGTCAGGGCGAGCAGCGGCTCGTGCAGAACGGTCACGTCGCCCCGCTCGATCATCATGCGCAGGAACGCCGTTGACGCCGACCGCGAGTGCGCCCACATGGCGATCACGGGCTTCATCCGGACCACCGGGCGGGCACGCGGTCCCAGCGGTGCAGCCGCAGTTCGGCGAGCAGCGCCTCGTCCAGCGGCTGGCCGTCGCTCACCGCGAGGTTGGCGCGCACGTGGGCGGGTTTGCGCATGCCGGGGATCACCGTGCTCACCGCCGGGTGCGCCAGGATGAACCGCAGCGCCAGTTCGGGCAGGGGCATCCGGCCGCCCACGGCCGCCTTGAGCCGCTCCGCCCGGTCGACGCTCGGGCCGAGGTTCTCCGCGCCGAAGTAGGTGTTCCGCCAGTCGCCCTCCGGCCAGCTGCTTTGCGCGGTCAGCGCGCCGGTGAGCGTCCCCTCGTCGAACGGCACGCGGGCGATCACCCCGATGCCGTCCCGCTGCGCGCGGCCAAACAGCTCGTCCTGCGGAGCCTGGTCGAAGATGTTGTAGATCACCTGGATGACGTCGACGAGCTGGGTGTCGAGCGCGGCCAGGCAGTTGGCAGGCTCCCACCGGTTGACGCTGATGCCGACGGCGTCGATCACGCCCTCGCGCTTGAGGCTGGTGATGGCCTCCTGCCACCGCTCGTCGGCCGCCCAGCGGTCCTCCCAGACGTGGAACTGCATCAGGTCGATGCGGGCCACCCCCAGGTTCTCCAGGCTGCGGTGGGTGTACTCCCTGATGTGGCCGGGCGGGAACACGTCGTCGAGGGTGTCATCGGGGCCCGGCGGCCATTCCCGGTTCTTCGGCGGGATCTTCGTGGCGATGTACAGCTTGCGGCCGGTGTGGCGGCGGACAAGCGCGCCGAGCAGCTGTTCACTGATGCCGCGCCCGTACGCCCACGCGGTGTCGAAGAAGTTGCCGCCGAGCGCGACCGCCTCGTCGAGGCAGCGCGGCGCGGCGTCGTAGTCCCAGCCGGTGAAGCCGCCGGGTCCGCCGCCGATGCCCCACATGCCGTACCCGATCTCACTGACTTCCCAGCCGAGATTGCCCATCTTGCGGTATCGCACGTTGTGGGCCTCCTATCCCGTCCCCTGTCGTGTCCCCGGCCCGCCGCGGGCGGGTGCCGCCCGCGCCACCGGCGCAGGCACAGGCGCCGCGTCGCCTGGCGCGCGGTGCCCGGCGGCGGGCCGGCCAAGGTAGGCACGGTAGGCGGTGATCGGGCCCTGCAGCTGGCCGTCGGCCAGCCGCCACCGCCGCTCGAGCCTGCTGCACTCGTCCTTGCGGAAGAGCGCGGGGTTGTCGGTGAGCAGGCGCCGCAAGCCGCGCCGCAGCGCGTTCTCGTCGTGGCCGTCCGGCGCGGGCAGCAGCGCAGCGAGCCTGGTCAGCTCGCGTTCACCGGTGTCATCAGCCGCCTCCCGCAGCCGCCTGAGGAAGTCGCCGCAGGCAGCCCGCGTCACCGGCGCGCCCGCGAGCGAAAGGGCCTCGGCGAAGCAGACACTCTGCGGGTGGAATATGTGCAGCGTGCGGCCCCAGACGCCGCGGTCGTGCACCGCTGCCACCACCCGCGCCGCCACGTAGTCGACCGGGGTGTAGTCCGACCGGATCGTCGTGTCCGGCCAGATGCCGAGCCGGTGGATGGCAGAAAGCAGCAGGTGGGTCAGGGCGAGCGGGTTGGGGTACGCGTTGTCCTCGCTCGGCATCACCTCGCCGAGGCGCAGCACGGTGATGACCGCGCCCAGGCGCCGTGCCTCCGCGAGGTAACGTTCCGCCACCCATTTCGAGCGGCTGTAGCCGCTGCCTGGCGCCTTCGCCCGGGCCGGCTCGTAGTGTTCGGGCAGCCGGCCTGGCCGCCGCATCGCCTCGTCCCGCAGCGCCGCCAGCGTCGAGATGTGGTGCATCGGCACGGGCCGGTGCGCCATGGCCAGCCGCAGCAGCGCGGCGGTGCCCGTGACGTTGGCCGACCGGTGCGCACGATAGTCGAAGAGGAAGTTGACCAGTGCGCCACTGTGCACTATCAGATCGCAGGCGCGCGCCAGATGTTCCCAGGTCTGGGCGGCCAGCCCGAGTTCCGGCCGGCCGAGGTCGCCGGCGTAGCCCTCGATCCGGTCGGCGAAGCGCCGCTCCCACAGGCCACGCCCGGCTAGTGCGGTGACAACCCGCTCGGTCGCCGCGGCGTCGTCCGCGGCCCGGGCGAGACACAGCACGCGCACGTCGGTGCGCGCGAGTAACTCGTGGACGAGGCGGCTGCCGACAAAGCCCGTGGCCCCGGTCACCAGGACGGACCGCAGCGGCCCGGCCGGATCGGCCGCCCGGACCCGCGCGGCTGCGCCGGCCGAGGCGTCGCGCTCCATCAGCGCGGTTTCCGCCTCGGTGGCGGCGCCGCAGCGCAGGCGCTCGATCAGCAGTTCAAGCTGCCGCGCGGTCGGATGGTCGAGGAGGTCCTGTACGCCGACCTCGACCCCGCTTTCCGCGGTGAGCCTGCGCACCGCGGAAAGCGCCTGGAAGGAGTCGCCGCCCGCGCCGAGGAAGTTCTCCTCCGCGGTGAGGCCGGGCTGGCGCAGCGCCCACCGGAAGGCCCGCAGCACGTGGCCGGCCGCGGCGCCAGCAGGCGTTGCGCCAGCGGGCGCGCGGCCGGCCAGGGCCTCGGCGTCCGCGGCGAGCGTACGGTCGAGCATCGCCCGCAGCGCTCGCCAGTCCAGCTTGCCGCCGTCGCTGAGCGGCATCTCGGGCAGCACGAAGCAGTGCCGCGGCACGCTGATCCGAGGCAGCGTGCGGCGCATGTGGTCACGCAGCACGGCATCGGTCAGGCCGCCCGCGCCGGCCGCGAACAGCGCCAGCGACTTGCCCGTCGCGTGCTCCGTCACCAGCGCTTTCGCCTGGCGGACCCCCGGGCACTGCTGCGCCGCGAGCTCGATCTCGCCCAGCTCGACCCGGACGCCGCCGATCTTGACCTGGAAGTCCCTGCGGCCGGAGAAGAACAGGCGGCCCTCCTCGTCCAGGTAGCCCAGGTCGCCGCTGAGGTACAGCCGGTCCCCGGGGATCCTGCCCGGGAACCGGTTGGGGACGAACGCCCGTGCGGTGGCGTCAGGGTCACCGTAGTACCCGTCGCCGACGCACACGCCGCCGATGGCGAGCTCACCGACGGCGCCGCGGGGCAGTGGGCTGCCGTCCGGGCCGAGCACCGCCACGTAGCAGTTGTCGATCGGCCGGCCGAGCGGGATCACCGCGCCGTCGCCGTCCGACACCGGGTGGAACACCATGCCGATGGATGTCTCTGTCGGCCCGTATCCGTTGGTCACCCGCACGCGGGGCAGCAGCGCGCGGAACCTGTGCACCGCGGGGGCGTTGATCTCCTCGCTGCCGACGATGAGCTCACGCAGCGACGAGAGCTTCCGCTGCGCCAGTTCGTCACCGTCGACGACGGACACGAGCATGTTGAAGACGCTCGACACGAAGTCGGTGGCCGTGACGCCGTATTCGGCGATCGTGTCGATCGCGGCGTGCAGGTCGAGGAACTCCCCCGCCGTCGGAAGCACGGTCCGCCCGCCCGTGATCAGCGGGAGGCACAGCTGCCAGAGTGAGGAGTCGAACGTGTGCTTGCTGTTCTGCAGCACCACGTCATCCCGGGTCGCGGCGAAGTAGCGGCTCATGAATCTGAGCCGGTTGGCCAGGCCCGCCTGCCGGTTCATCGCGCACTTGGGCACGCCCGTCGTGCCTGACGTGAAGAACCCGTAGATCAGGTCCGCGGGCAGCAGGGCCGTGGCCGGGCGCCGGGGTGACGGCTCGATCCGGGCGGTGTCGACGGCAACGGCGCGGTGGCGGAACTCACCTGGCACCTGGCCGGGTGCGGCGCAAAGGACCAGCCGCGGCGAAAGCACGCGCAGCGTGGCCGTGAGCCGGCCGGGGGGCCACGCCGGGTCCACGGGGACGAACACGGCGCCGAGCTTCATCGCGGCGAGGTAGGCGACCGGCATCTCCAGGCTGTTGACGAGCAGCACCGCTACCCGGTCGCCCTTGCCCACGCCGTGGCCGGCCGCCGTGACCGCCAGGCCGTTGGCCAGTTGGTCGAGCTGGGCGTAGGTGAGCGTGCGCCCGGCGCAGCAGACGGCCACGCGGCCGGGATGCAGGTCAGCCTGCTCCTCGATCAGCGCGGGGACCGGGCGGAACCCGCCGTAGTCCACCGCACGCCCGGCGAAGCTGGCCGCCCCGCCGGCCGCACCGCCGGCCGCACCGCCAGCCGCCCCGCCGGCCGCCCCGCCGGCCGCACCGCCGGCCGCACCGCCGGCCGGTAAGCTGCGGTCCGGCCCGGCTGATGTCCCCGCGCGGGTGTGCTCGCCGTCGTGAGCTCCAGGCGCCTGCCCGCTCATCCACCCTCCCGGTTGCGGCAACTCCCGCGCAGGCGGGAACGTCCTTGGGGGCACCGCGGCCAACGAGGCACGCCCATCCTTCTGCTGACAAGAATTATTCGCAGCGCGATCAAAGGCAACGGCTTGGCCCGATCTCGGCCAGATCAAATCCCAGATCGCCGGGCCGCGGCGCGGTGTGCGTCGCGAGCGCCGCGGCGATCCGGCCGACCGCGGGAGCGGTCTGGATCCCGTAGCCGCTGAGCCCGCAAAGCCACAGGAAACCCGCTGCGTCCGGCGCCTCGCCGACGACCGGGGTGTCGTCGGGCACCGCGCTGCGCAGGCCCGCCCAGGCGTGCTGTATGTGGCGGATCACCAACGTCGTGGCGGCCTCGACCCGCGCCGCCGCCACCGCCACGTCGAGGTCGTCCGGGCGCGGGTCACCGGGTGGCACCGGCGTCGCATCGGCCGGGGAGATGAGCAACCGCCCCGACTCGGGCTTGATGTAGAAGGTATCGGTCACGTCGGCGACCATCGGCCACCCGGCCACGTCCGCCCCGTCGGGCGGTGCGACGATGGCCGCGGTGCGGCGCATCGGGGTCTGCCCGACCGGGCGCACGCCGGCCAGCGCCGCGACCTCGTCGGCCCACGCACCACTCGCGTTGAGCACGGCCGGCGCGGCGAACTCGCCCGCGTCGGTCGCCGCCCGCCACAGCCCGCCCCGCCAGGTGAGGTCACGCACCCGGGCGGACGTCACCACGGTGCCGCCGCGGGCCCTGATGCCCCGGAGGAAGCCCTGGTGGGCGCCGTCGACGTCGATGTCCATCGCCGCGGGTTTGAGCATGGCCCGGCTGTACCACCCGGGCCGCACGATCGGGCAGTACGTCCGCACCCGGCCGGGGCTGATCTCGCGAACCGGCGTCGGCGCGGTCAGCCCGCTGGCCAGAACCTCGGCGAACCTGTCCTCGCCGCCGTGCGGGCACAGCGCGAGCACGCCTCGCGGCGTGAGCAGCGCCGGCGGGAAGCCCGGCGGCGGTGTGGTGTAGAACGGGCGGCTCGCGGCGGTGAGGGCGCGCACGACGCGGTTGCCGTAATACTCGGAGAACAGCGCCGCCGACCGCCCGGTCGAGTGATAGCCAGCCGCGGGCTCCATCTCGAGCAGCGTGACCCGGCCGGAGCTCGCGAGGAAGTACCCGGCGCTCGCGCCGGCCATGCCCCCTCCGACGACAAGGAAGTCGCCCACCACGAAAGCCGAACATATCCGACTATGAGCGGATAAGGCGGCACATCTACCGAGGCGGCACAAATCATCGGCGACCTGGACGCTGCCCTGGCCTGACGCCACAGGCCACGCGGCCGCGCGCTGACTCAAAGTGAGAGCGGCAGCGTTCCATCACAGCGGTACAGAGGTGTCATAGCCCACGCACGTCGTGGGGCTCCTGGAGTGTGTGAGAAGGAGCGGCAAATGACCACCCTCGATGCAACCGGTGACGACCACGTCCAAACCAGCGTCCAGCCAGCGGCGGCCGTCGCCGCGCCGCTGCTGGGCAACCCCGCCGCGCTCGGGCTGCCGAGCTTCATCGTCGGCTCGGTGGCACTTGGCCTGGTGCTCGTCGGCATGGTTCCGGCCACCGCCGTCGGCGCCTCGCTGCCCATCATCCTGGCCGCCACCGCGGCCGGCCTGTTCATCGCGACGATCTGGGCCGCCGCCATCGGCCAGACGGCGGTGGCGAGCGTGTTCGGCATCTTCGCCGGTTTCTGGTTCAGCTACGCGGTGCTCGTGCTCGGACTCGTCCACGCCTGGTTCGCCATCACCCTGGGCGCGGTGCAATCCACCCAGGAGCTGTTCCTGACCGCCTGGCTGGTGGTCATCGGGATGCTCACCCTGGCGACGCTGCGCCTGCCGCTCGCCTTCACAGCGGTGTTCGTGCTCATCGACGCCGCGCTTGTGCTGCTGATCATCAGCACCGCTCAGACCTCCGCGGGCGCGGCGAAGGCCGCGGGCTACGTCGTCCTCGTGTTCGCCGCGGTCGGGGTGTACCTCTTCTTCGATGTGGCCTCCCAGGCCACAGGGGGCAAGCCGTTCCCGCTGGGCAAGCCGATCCTGAGGGGCTGAAAGCCAAACCCTCTCCCGAACGGCTGCCGCGGATGCGGCATCCATTGGTGCGGGCCCCATGGGGGGTGGAGCCCCCCGGGCCGGTATGCCGTAACGGCTGCGGCGATTGTGACATGGGCAGTTGGTGGGGTTGCCCGTGCCGCGGTGTACCGGCCGGGCTGGCGATCGCCGCGCAGCCGTTCGGGATAAGGGTTGGGCAGATACCGGCCCGGCCGGTAGGTGACGGTCACGGTCAGCCCGCCGGGTCGGCATCGCGGCGGGGAATGCCGGCGAGGGGAACGGCGTTGGACATCCCCATGCGTGATGAGGTTGTTTCCGGCGCCCTGACGCCGCCGCAGCAGGCGGCCGCTCGCGGCCTGCTGCTCGCGGAACGCGAAGAAGGCGTGGCCAGGCTCGCGTCGCTGACGCGGGACTTCGAGGGCATTATCGAGTCGTCCGCGTCGGCCGCCACCGACGACGAGCACGACCCGGAGGGCGCCACCGTCGCTTTCGAGCGGGCTCAGGTGATGACGCTGATCGACCAGGTGCGAGAGCGCCTGGCCGACCTCGACGACGCCTTTGACCGGCTTCGCGACGGCAGCTACGGCGTCTGCGAGCGCTGTGGGCGGCCGATCGGCGCGGAGCGCCTGACGGCGCGCCCGGCGGCAAGAACCTGCTTCGCCTGCGCGGCCGCAGCAGCACGGCCGCGCTGACCGCATGGTCCCACGCCGGTCGTGAGCGGGCCTTCCATGGCCGCGCCACCGACCCCGGCCGGTTCGGCGTGGCCTGGGCTGCTCCGTTCGGTGAGGACTCGCGCCAGATCGACGCGGGAGCCGATGTCGAGCTTGCGGAAGACCTGTCGCAGGTGAAACGCCACCGTGTGCACGCTCAGGAACATCTGATTCGCGATCTTCTGGTTGGTGAGTCCCTGCGCGACCAGGTTGGACACGGCGCGTTCGGTGTCGGTCAAGCTCGCCCACCCGGAGCCGGGCCGGTCGGCGTAGGTGAAGTGCCTCCTGCGGACGCCCAGCCGGCGCAGCCGGCGCCGGACCCGTGCCGCGTCGCGCGGCGCGCCTGTCTGGTCGTAGCCCGCGAGCGAGGAGTCCAGGTGCTGCACGGCTGTCTTGTGGTCGCGCTGTGCGGTGAGCAGGACGCCGAGATCCTCGGCCGCGGACGCACGGGCCCACGGGTCCGGGCTGGTGGTTGCGGCGCGGCCGAGCGCCCCGGCGTCCCCGTCGAGCAGGCCGCGGGCATGGGCCGCCGCGGCCGCGACGCCGGCGAAGCCAGGACTGCCCGCGACGATGCGTTCCGCGGTGGCCGTCATCGCCTCGGCGTGCTCGCGATCGCCTTGGCTGAGCGCGAACCTGACCAGCCAGGCCGGCGCGGACGGTTCCGCGAGGAGCAGACCCGGGTACCGCGTCACGTTCGCGTAAACATCGGTCACGAGCCCGGCGGCGTCCGGCTCGCCGCAGGCCTCCGCGACCTGCGCCGCTACGACGGCGCACCGGCTTCGCCCGTAGGCCGCGCCGTGCTGGCGCAGCCGCGCCTGGAAGGACTCGACGTGCTGCGCGGCCGCGCGCAGGTCACCCGATCGCAACGCCGCCGCGGCGAGCACCGACAGGCCGAACGCGGTGAGCAGGTGGGTGCCGTGCGTGTGCGCCAGCCGGACCCCGGCCTGCGCCTTGGCCACGGCTTCCGTGGTGCGGCCGGCCGTGAACGCGGCGAAACCGGCGAGGATGGCGGGGCTCGCACCGTGGACCGTGTGCCCGAGGACCGTGACGTCCTCGCTGAGCGCGCTGAGGACCGTCTCGGCCTCGTCCGTGCGGCCGAGCGGGGCAAGCATGCTGGCCAGAATGGTCCGTGGGAGGACCCGCCGGGCGATGACCGGCCCGATGCTCGCGCGCCGTACGGCGTCCTGCGCCAGGTCGAGCGCGGCCGGGAGCCTCGCTTCGGTCCAGTTGATCATTGCCAGGCCGAGCAGCGCGCCGATGACCGCCGCCTCCTCGCGGTCATCGGCGCCGGCCAGGATGGCCTCCGCACGTGCGCGCGCACACGGGCCGTTGTCGGTGGATGCACAGAGCCCGAGCGTCACGATCAGCTCAGCCTCGTCCCGCACCTCGTCGGTGAGGCCGGGCTCGGCGAGCACCCGCTCGGCCGCGGACACCGCTGCTGACATGCGCCCGCTGTGGAACAGGATCGAAGAAAGGACCCAGCGCAGCCGCGTCGCGGCGACGGCCGGCATCGGCTCGGCCAGTGCCGAGTGCGCGAGGTCCGCGGCCTC
>DATFVJ010000392.1:0-7334 GCA_035260365.1 Streptosporangiaceae bacterium | reverse complement strand
CAGCGCGTCGGCCGCGGTGACCTGCCGCGCCGGGGAGGTGTTCCACATCACGCCGGAGCGGATCGTCACCGTGTAGGTGAGCCCGTCGCTGCTGATGGTGGGCGCCGCGGTCGCGAGGTCCGGCACCACGGTGAACGTCTTGCCTGGGGTGGCCGGGTAGGTGTAGAGCGCCCTCACCCACATGCGCTGACCGAGCCCGCCGATCGTGTAGTAGCTGATGTTGTAGTCCATGTAGTCGACATCGCCGGTGCCGAGCATATTGAGGGTGCCGCCTTTTACCGCGGTACCGGTACCGGGATTCAGCGCCTGGAAGCCGGCGGTTGTCCCGGCCGATGTGCTGGACGGCGTCGTTGTTTTACTGCTGCCCCCACAGGCAGTGACGACGAGTGCAAGGGTCGCTAGGCCAGCGATGGCGGCGTAACCCCGCGTGAATGTCCTCATCGACACTCTCCTCCTTCCTCTTCTCCGCGAAGTTCGTCCGCGAGTCAGTGACCGTAGGCCGAACCGCCCCACGGCGCGACCGCCCGCCAGCCTCGGCGAACCGTCGAGTCATGGTAGGAGTCGCGCGGCCACGCTGTGAACAAGCTGGAAGGGACGACGGCGAATCGTGATCCGACGGTAATCTGCCAATTATCGGACCGCTACACGCGGCGCCCGAACTTGACAAAACATGACAGATCAGTGTAAACGCCCTTCACCGGAAGGCGCGGTCCCGCGGCCAATTGGCGGCCGGATGCGCCGCCGGCCGGGCTCAGCGAACCGCCCCGGCGCCAGGAGCGGCGGGCGTGGCCGACCTTGGTGACGCCGCGGACACGGCCAGGGCCGCCGCATCGCTCAGCCGCTCACGCAGCGTAGTCCCGGCGGCCCGGTCGGCGGGTACCTCGACCAGCCGGATGCCCGCGTGCGCCGACGCCGCGGCGGCGAGCGCCGCCGGCAGGTCGCGGGCGTACTCGAGCCGCTGATACGGCACCCGGACGGCGGCCGCGGCCGCGGACAGGTCGGTGCCGTGCGGTGTGCCGAAGAGGCGCTCGAAGGACGCGGGGAACTGAGCCTGCTCGAGCAGCGAGAAGATGCCGCCGCCATCGTTGTTCACCACCACGATGACCAGGTCGGGGCGCGGCTCGTCCGGGCCGAGCACCAGCCCGTTGTGGTCATGCAGGAAGGCCAGATCGCCAAGCAGCGCGACGGCCGCGCCCCCGCCGCCGTCCTGGTGGGCCAGTGCGGCGCCGATCGCGGCGGAGACGAGCCCGTCGATGCCGCTCGCGCCGCGGCTCGCGAGCACCCGAAGGCCCGCGCGCGGCCGCATATGATGATCAAGGTCGCGGACCGGCATGCTGGACGCGGCCCACAGCAGGGCGCCGTCGGGCAGTGCCGCGGCCAGGTCGCGCGCGAGCCTGGGCTCGGACAGGTCTCCGCGCGCCGCGCCCGCGCCCTCCGGTGCGGCGTCAAGGATCGCGTCGCACGCGCGGCGCGCCGCGGCGTCGCCGCGCAGCCAGGAGGCCAGCCACCCCGGATCGCGGTCGCGGCCGCCGCGCGCGGCGGCCGCGACCGCGGCGCCGCGGCCGTGCGCGGGCGTTGCCGCGGCCGGCCGGGGACGGCCGGCCGCGGCAACGGCCGACGCCGTGCGCACCGGGTCGGCCCACCGGCCGGGACCCTGGGCGATCACGACGTGCCTGGCCGCCTGGCGCAGGAACGCGGTCTGCGGCCTGGACAGGCCGGGCCGCCCCGCCGTGACGACGACGTCCGGCCGATGTGCCGCGACGAAGTCCGGCGCCGCGAGCAGGTACTGGTAGGCGCCGAGGGCGCACGGTCCCCGGCGCGCGCCGCTCGACGGCTCGGCCAGCACCGGCCAGCCCGCGTCCTGCGCCGCGGCCAGGAGGCCGTCCGGATCGGGCGTGCCGTCGCCGCAGATCAGCACGCCGCGCGCGGAGCCTGGAAGCTCCACCGGTCCCCCGGGCGCCACGCCGGAGGCGCCGGTCCCCGGCGCGGCCGAGACGTCCGGCCGCGGCGCGCCGGCGAACTGTGTCCACGCGCTGCCGTCCTCGCGGCCGCCGAGCGGCTCGGGCCAGCCCGGGTCGCCGTCGGGCACCAGCGGCTCGGCGAGCGGCACGTTGACGTGGACCGGGCCTGGCAGCCCCCCGGCCGCACCCGTGGCGTGCGCCCACGCGGCGCAGGCCAGCGATCGCCAGTACGCGGCCATCCCCGCCCGCGCCTCGGGCACGCCGGCCTCGCAGTACCACCGCACCGCCGCCCCGTACAGCTTGATCTGGTCGATGGCCTGGTTGGCACCGATGCCGCGCAGCAGCGGCGGGCGGTCGGCGGTCAGCACGATCAACGGCACGCACGACTGGTCGGCCTCGATCACGGCCGGGTGGAAGTTGGCCGCCGCCGTGCCGGAGGTGCACACCACGACGGGCGGGACGCCGGACGCCCTGGCGAGGCCGAGCGCCAGGTAGGCGGCCGAACGTTCGTCGATCCGCACGTGCAGCCGGATCTCCGGCCTGCTGCCGCCACCCGGCGGCGCGCAACGGTCGAACAGCGCCATGGCGAGCGGTGCGCTGCGCGACCCCGGCGCGAGCACCGCCTCGCGCAGCCCGCACCTGATCAGCTCGTCGACGATGGTGCGCCCGAACGCCGTGGCCGGATTCATGATGAGTCCAGGTACCGGGCGGCGGCCAGGGCGCGCTCGCGCCACGGGGCGGGATCGGACTCCCACCGCGACAGCCGTTCTGGATCAATCTCGGGCCGCCTGACCTGCAGCAGCCCACCGACCGGGGCCACCGGGTCCGCCGTCACGTCCCCGGCGAGCAGGCTCAGCGTGGCCAGGCCGCAGGCGTAGGGCAGTTCGGGCAGGGCGGCGGCGAGCGCCGCGCCGGCGGCGAGCCCGGCCGACGTCTCCACCGCGCTCGACACGACCGCGGGCAGCCCGCACGCCTGCGCGACCCGCAGCGCGGCCCGCACGCCGCCGAGCGGCTGCACCTTGATGACGACGATGTCGGCCGCCCCGGCCGCGCGTACGCGCAGCGGATCGGCCGCGCGCCTGACCGACTCGTCGGCGGCGATCGGGATGCCGGTCCGCCGGCGAAGCCGGGCCAGCTCGTCCAGGGTGGCGCACGGCTGCTCGGCGTACTCCAGGCCGTACCGGCCGAGCTCGCGGAGCGCGCGCTCGGCCTGGCCGACGTCCCACCCGCCGTTGGCGTCCACCCGGATCTTCCCGTCCGGGCCGAGCGCGTCGCGGACCGCCGCCACCCGCGCGACGTCGTCGGCCAGGCCCTGGCCGTGCTCGGCGACCTTCACCTTGGCCGCGGCGCAGCCGGACGCGGCCGTCATGGCGTAGGCGCGCCGCGGCCCGACCGCGGGAATCGTCGCGTTCACCGGTATGCGGTCACGCACCGCGGGTGGCCACCCGGCCGTCGCCGCCTCGATCGCGCAGGCGAGCCAGCGGGCACTTTCCTGCGGGCCGTACCCGGCGAACGGCGAGAACTCGGCCCACCCCGCGGGCCCGCGGATCAGCGCGCCCTCGCGGACGGTGATGCCGCGGAAGCGGGTTCGCATCGGGATGGCGAACGCAAGCAGGCCCGCGATCAGGCCGCCGATCAGGTCCGCGGCCACGCCCCCCGGGCTGCCGGGCGCCGGTGGCGGCTGGCCGCCCGTGGATGGCACTGCAGACACCGCCGCACCCGGGCTCAAGGGCGGCGCGGGAACCTGGCGAAGTCGGGCGTGCGCTTCTCCTTGAACGCGTCCCTGCCTTCCTGCGCTTCTTCGCTCATGTAGTACAGGAGTGTCGCGTCGCCGGCGAACTGCTGCAGGCCGGCCGCGCCGTCGGTCACCGCGTTCAGCGCGCCCTTGAGCATCCGCAGGGCGAGCGGGGACTTCCGCAGCAGTTCGCCGGCCCAGGCCAGCGTCTCCGCTTCCAGCCGCTCGACCGGCACCACCGCGTTGACCAGGCCCATCTCCTGCGCCTCGGCCGCGCTGTACTGCCGGCACAGGTACCAGATCTCACGCGCCTTCTTCAGCCCGACCGTCGCGGCGAGCAGCCAGGAGCCGTAGCCGCCGTCGAACGAGCCGACCATCGGGCCGGTCTGGCCGAACACGGCGTTGTCCGCGGCGATGGTGAGATCGCAGCACACGTGCAGCACGTGACCGCCGCCCACGGCGTAGCCGGCCACCATGGCGATCACCGGCTTGGGGGTGCGGCGGATCTGCACCTGCAGGTCGAGCACGTTCAGGCGGCCGACGCCCCGGTCGTCGGTGTACCCGTCGTCGCCGCGGATCTTCTGGTCGCCGCCGGAGCAGAAGGCGTCGGTGCCCGCACCGGTCAGGATGATCACGCCGACCGCCGGGTCGTCGCGCGCGGCGTTGAACGCCTGCTGCAGCTCGAACAAGGTAGTGGGGCGGAACGCGTTCCGCACCTCGGGGCGGTTGATGGTGATCTTGGCGACGGCACCGTCGCCGCCCAGTTCCGTGGTCTCGTAACGGATGTCGGTGTAGGCCTCGTCCGCCTGCTTCCACTCGGCCACGCACGTCCTCCTCTGCGCCCGCCGCGGCGAACGGCCGTCCCACCGCGCCACCGCTAACCTTACGACGGTGACCGGACGCCCTCTGCACCTGGCCGTTCTGCCGGCCGGTGACCGCCTTCGCGGCATGCTCGCGGCGGCGCTGGCCGGCGAAGGTCCCGCGCTCGCGCCGGTCGGCCCGGATCTGCCGCGGGCGCGGCTTGAGCGGCTGCTGCAGGTGCTCGCGCCCTCGGCGGTGGTGACGCCCGACGGCGTGACGCCGCATCCGGGCGGCCGCCCGGCGGGCGAAGGCGCCGCGCTCGTGGTCGTCACGTCCGGATCGACGGGCGAGCCGAAGGCCGCGGAACTGACCGGCGCCGCGCTGCTGGCCTCGGCCCGCGCGTCGCTCGACCGGATCGCCGCCCGGCCGGGCGAGCGGTGGCTGTGCTGCCTGCCCGCCGGGCACATCGCCGGCCTGCAGGTGCTTGTCCGCTCGCTGGTCACCGGCACCACGCCACAGATCTGCGCACCGTCGGACACGGCGGCGATCGCGGCGGCGGCGCAAGCGCCGGGGGGATGCGCGCACGCGTCGCTCGTGCCCACCCAGCTGCGGCGGCTGCTCGCCGCGGGCGCCGGCCTGTCGGGGCTGCGCACCATCCTGCTCGGCGGCGCGGCGCCGCCGGCCGGCCTGCTCGCGGCCGCGCGCGCGGCGGGTGCCCGCGTGGTGACCACGTACGGCATGACGGAGACGTGCGGCGGGTGCGTCTACGACGGCGTGCCCCTCGACGGCGTCGACGCCGCGCCGCGGGCCGACGGCCGGATCCGGATCGCCGGGCCGGTGCTGTTCTCCGGCTACCGGCTGCGCCCCGGCCTCACCGCGGCGGCGTTCGACGGGACCTGGTTCGTCACCTCCGACCTCGGGCGGCTCGGCCCGGGCGGCCGCCTGGTCGTGCGCGGCCGCGCGGACGACGTCATCACCACCGGCGGGGAGAAGGTCGTGCCCGCCGAGGTGGCCGCCATGGTCGAGGAGCATCCCGCGGTCCGTGAGGCGGTCGTGTTCGGCGTGCCCGACCGCGAGTGGGGCGAGCGCGTGACCGCGGTCGCGGTCGCGGCCGACCCGGCCCGGCCGCCGGTTCTCGCCGAGCTGCGCGGGCATCTGCGCGGGCTGCTCCCTGCGTTCGCCGTGCCCCGCGACCTTGTCGTCGCCGCGGACATCCCCCTGTTGCCGTCAGGAAAGCCAGACATCGCCGCGCTGCGTGCCTGGGTACGGGAACAATCGGGCGGCCGCAGCGTTAGTACATAGTGCCTGCCCGTGCCAAATGGAACGCTCCGCGTACCTGGAGAGTACCTGCCACAGTACCTGGAACGGCACATTGCACGGGTGAGGGCTGCGATGACGAGCGTTCTGCCGCGCGCCGGCCGGTGTGGGCAGGGCGCGTGCTGCGGAGGGAGGTGTCTGATGCCACGGACAGCGATCATGGAATCGCCCGAGCACGCTGCCGCCGACGACGAGGCGACAGCGGCGAGCCTGGACGAGCTTGTCCAGCGAGGCCGGGCACAGGGCCACCTGTCACTTGCCGAGCTCCGCGCCACCTTTCAGACTGCGGGCATTGCCGCCGCGGAGGGCAGGTCCATCCTGCGTGAGCTGACGGAGGCGGGCGTGCGGCTCGCGGACGAGGCGGCCGACGCGAGCGCGGCCGATGGGGCCGCCGCGGACGCGGCGGACGCCGGCGCGGCCGGCCCTGACCTGGACGCCAGCCTGGTCCAGGGCCCTGCGGACGATCCTGGCGAGCCCGACCTGGACTTCGCCACCCGGGCCGATGCCGACCTGGACGATCAGACCTCGACGATGGGCGACTCCGTCCACACCTACCTCAAGGCGATCGGCCGGACGAGCCTGCTCACCGCCGAGCAGGAGGTCGATCTGGCCAAGCGGATCGAGGCGGGCCTGTACGCCGGGTACAAGCTGGAGAACGAGCCGGGCCTCGATGACGCGCTGCGCGCTGACCTCGAGGCGGTGGCCGCGGACGGCCAGCGCGCCAAGGCGCACATGCTCGAGGCGAACCTGCGTCTTGTCGTGTCGGTGGCCAAGAAGTACTCCGACCGCGGGCTGTCCCTCCTCGACGTCGTGCAGGAAGGGAACCTTGGCCTGATCCGCGCGGTGGAGAAGTTCGACTACACCAAGGGCTACAAGTTCTCGACCTACGCGATGTGGTGGATCCGGCAGGCGATCCAGCGCGGCTTCGCCGACTCCGCGCGGACGATCCGGCTGCCCGTGCACGTGCTGGAGATGCTCAGCAAGCTGAGCCGGGTCGAGCGCGACATGCACCAGCAGCTCGGCCGGGAGCCGACGCCGGAGGAGCTTGCCGTCGAACTCGACCGCACCCCGGACCAGATCGAGGAGCTGCTGCGCACGAGCCGCCAGCCGATCAGCCTCGACTCCACGATCGGCGAGGACGGCGAGACCAGCATCGGTGACCTGATCGAGGACATCGACGCGCCGGAGGCCTCCGAGATGGTGGACAGGCAGCTCATGGCCGACCAGCTGCGGCGCGCGCTCGCGGATCTCACGCCGCGCGAGGCGATCATCATGTCGATGCGGTTCGGCCTGTTCGACGGGAACCCGCACACGCTCGACGAGATCGGCAAGCACCTCGGGCTCACCCGCGAACGGATCCGCCAGCTGGAGAAGCAGTCGCTGTCCAAGCTCAGGCACCCGAGCCGGGCGCAGCCGCTGCTCGACTTCGCCAGCTGACCGCGCCGGGCCCGCCCGGCCCTGCGGCCACGAGACTCCTTACCGGCGGGCCGCCAGTTCGGCCTGATACCGCTCCAGCGCGG
>DATFVJ010000391.1:0-10410 GCA_035260365.1 Streptosporangiaceae bacterium | reverse complement strand
ACACCGAACTGGTCGTCCGCCAGAGCACCGGACCGCCGCCGCGCTAACCGCGCGGCGCCCTCGCCAGGGTAGTGCGGGGCTCGGCCCGTCATTCAGCCGGACCGTCCCGCCCTACTCGGTGACCATCCTGCAGATGACCAGCTGACGAGCAGCTCAAGAGGGACCTGACAGACGACGAGAACGATCCCGAACGGCTGCCGCGTGGCGCGCCATCACGGGACCGCGGGGCGCCTGCGGTTAAGGAAGCCCAGCGATGCCGACCGCCTCGAGCTGCTGCGACGCGTAGTTGGTCACGAGCAGCGTCGTAGCACCGGCTTCGAGCGCGAACTCCCGAGGGAACTGACCGGCGCTGACCCACCCGATCACCGCCGGCCTGCCGGCCAGGGCCGCTGCGACGTCGACGACATCGAGGTCCGACGAGGCCCCAGCCGCGCCGAAACGGTTCGAGTCCGCCACTACGATCCGCGTGCCGCGCCGGACAAGGACGAGGCCCACCGGTGCGTCGCCCACCCGGACCCGGGCAATGAGTGCGTGCGCTGGGTCGGAGCGAAGCGCGGCAGCGGAGAAGCATAACAGCGAGTTACTCTCCCGTGCGGTCACCCAGACGTCGCTGCCGTCAGCGGATGTGATCACCCGCACCGGGCCGCATTCGGCAGTCACGGTGGACACGATCGACGCCGCCGGGTCCGTCTCGGCGCGGTGCAGGTCGATCACCGTCAGCGTGCCAGGGCCCCTCAAGAGCCCAGCAGCGGAACGTAGCGACTTCAGCTCGCTGGTGGCATAGAGCGAGCGGCCGTCCGGCGAGAAGGCCATCCCCACGGGCGACACCCCGAGCGGGATGTCCCCCACGAAGGAGGACCGGCCGAAGCCGCTCGCCAGCGCCCGCACGAGGTTGAACACGGCGGCCGCCGCCCTGCTCTCAAGCGTGACGAACACGAACTTGTCATCGGGTGACACTGCCACCTCGATGCCGCCGCCAACGGGACCGTTGCCGCCGCCGATACTGGCGAGAGTGCCGACGATCGCGTCAGCGTTGCCCTGTTCCGCGCGGGCCACGCTGATCACGATCGCCCCGCTGCCCGAGGCCACGAGCAGGTAGCGGCCGTTCCTGGTGAGCGCCTCACCGGCGGCAGGCCCTGGCAAGACGACGTCGTGGACCCGCGAGGGGGGCGGCGACGCCCCGGTGCGCAGTACCTCGACCGAGTTATCCAGCGAAACGAATGCCCAGCGCCCGTCGGCGGTGACCGCAACGGCGAACGGGTGACCCGGAACCCTGACCATGGCCGTGCGCACGTTCGGTAACGCCGCTGCCGTCGCAACCGCCATGCTGCACGCTCGCGGTACGTATGCTCCGCCGGACGGGACAGAGGCGCCAGCCACTGGCCGCGGCATGCCAGGGCTGGACTGCGTGCGCCCGGGATGCGAGGGGCTCGCGGAGCAGCCCGCGCACCAGGTAGCCAGCGCGGCGGCGGCCAGGCCGCCGGCGACTCGGCCGACGGTGCTTGGCGGGTGCATGGGCGAATTGTAGAGGCCGCAGACACAGACCGGGGCTGCGCGTTGGAAGGCTGTGACGCTCGCGGAAACGCCGGCCGCGGCGCGCCTTCGCGATCGGCGCAGTAAATGTCGCGCGACGGCAGGCGGCAGCCGTTCGGACTGTGTTGCCCCGGGGGCGACCCCCAATGCGGGGGGTCCGTGGGGTGGAGCCCTCGGCTGGCCGGGCCCTCGCACCAATGGATGCCGCATCCGCGGCAGCCGTTCAGACTGTATTACCCCGGGGGGCGGCCCCCCGGATCCCCCCGCACCAATGGATGCCGCATCCGCGGCAGCCGTTCAGGAGCCCTGACCGCCTGTGTGCGGATCTCACGCAGGCGGTGCATGACCTGGTTCCCGCCGCGGCCGAAGTAGTCGTGCAGCCGCGTGTACTCGGCGTAGAGGGCGTCGTACGCCCACGACGCGGCGGGGTCGGGCCGGTAGACGTTGCGCTCGACGCGGCCCATCGCCGCCGCGGCGGCGGGCACGTCGGGATACTCACCCGCGGCGACCGCGGCGTGGATGGCCGCACCGAGCGCGGGGCCCTGCGCCGAGCCGGCCAGGCTGAGCGGCCTGCCGGTGACGTCGGCGTATACCTGCATCAGCAGGCCGTTCTTGAGCAGGCCGCCCGCGATGACAAGCTCGCTGACGGGCACGCCGGAGCGATCGAAGGCGTCGATGATCGCCCGGGTGCCGAAGGCGGTGGACTCGAGCAGCGCGCGGTAGATCTCGGGCGGCCGGGTAGCCAGCGTCAGGCCGACGATCATGCCGGACAGATGGTGATCGACGAGGACCGAGCGGTTGCCGCTCCACCAGTCGAGCGCCACCAGGCCGTGGCCGCCCGGCGGGATCTCCCCGGCCAGCTCGGTCATCAGGTCATGCACCGAGATGCCCCGTGCCGCCGCGCGATCGGTGTACTCGGCGGGCACGCCGTGTGCCACGTACCAGGCGAAGATGTCCCCGACACCGCTCTGCCCCGCCTCGTAGCCCCAGCGCCCGGCGACGATGCCGCCGTCGACGACGCCGCACATGCCCGGCACCTCGGCGAGCGTTTCGCAGGTCAGCACGTGGCAGGTCGAGGTGCCCATGACGAGCAGCACCTGGCCGGGTGTGACCGCGCGGGCCGCGGGCGCGGTCACGTGGGCGTCGACGTTCCCCACGCACACCGCGGTACCCGCGCGCAGGCCGGTCCAGGACGCGGCGAGCGCGGTCAGCCCGCCGGCCCGGCTGCCGAGCGGCGAGATCGGGTGCTCGAGCTTGGCGGTGAACCCGGCGAAGCCCGGATTCAGCGCCGCCAGGTAGTCCTTCGACGGGTAGTGGCCGTCCTGGTAGATGCCCTTGTAGCCGGCCGTGCAGGCGTTGCGGGTCTCGCTGCCGCACAGCTGCCAGGTGATCCAGTCGGTGGCCTCGATCCAGCGCTCGGCGCGCTGGTAGATCTCCGGATCCTCCTCGAGCAGCTGCAGTCCCTTGGCGAACTGCCACTCCGACGAGATCCGGCCGCCGTAACGGGCGATCCACGGCTCGCCCCTGGCGTGGGCCAGGTCGGTGATCCTGTCCGCCTGCGGCTGGGCCGCGTGGTGCCGCCACAGCTTCGGGTAGGCGTGCGGGCGCTCGCGCAGCTCGCCGATTTCACACAGCGGGACGCCCGCGGCCGTCGTCGCCAGCACCGTACAGGCGGTGAAGTCGACGCCGATGCCGACGACGCGGTCCGGATCGACGCCGGCCCGTGCGACGGCCTCGGGTACCGCCAGCCGCAGGACCTGGCGGTAGTCCTCCGGGTCCTGCAGCGCCCAGTCCGGTGGCAGCGGCCGACCTGTCGCGGGAAGCTCACGGTCGATCACGCCGTGCTCGTATTCGTGCTCCGCGGTGCCGACCTCGGCCCCGTCGCGGACCCGGACCACGAGGGCGCGCCCCGACAGCGTGCCGAAGTCGACGCCGACGACGTACCGGTCGGCGCCAGCGTTGTTAGCGCTAACATCCACGCTCATATCCTAGTCATTCATGATCGGGTGCAGGACCGGTTCAATGTGCGGCCCTCGCATCACGCGGCCGAGGGTCTCGTCGCGCGCGTACTGCTCGCCGCCCTGATCCTCTCCTGGGCGCTGCCCCACCAATGGCCCCTTGGTGGGGTCAGAGTCCCCCCGATGGCCCATGGGTGGGGTGCCTGCCCGGCGATGGCGTGCCTGGGGCCGGCCCGCACCCGCATCCGGTACTGCGGCGGCCCGTTAGGCGTCATCGGGGCCCATCGGCGGCGCTTAACGGGCCATCGCGGGCCGGGAACAGCCCAAGATCCGCAACTGTGTCAATCTGCCTGCGCTATGTGCAGGCAGGATTCCACAGAAACGGATCATGAACGCGCCGGGAGCACGTGGAGGGGTGTAGATGGCGTCGTCGAGGCTTGCCGAGTCGGCCCAAGGGGAATCATCGACGCGGCACACCGCATGTATGAGTTCGACTGTTCAAGATCACGAATTGTGGCTCGGTTACGACTCCGCGGCGCGCGCGGGGCGCTCGCGCCCCTTCTCGCGCCGCTTCTCCCGCAGGCGCATCGACACGTGCACGGGGCTGCCGGCGAAGCCGAACTCCTCGCGGAGCTTACGCTCGATGAACCGACGGTATCCGGCCTCGAGGAAGCCGGTCGTGAACAGCACGAAGTGCGGCGGCCGCACTCCCGCCTGGGTCGCGAACAGGATCTTCGGCGCCCGGCCGCCGCGCGCGGGCGGTGGGTTCGCCGCCACGAGATCGGCCAGCCAGGCGTTGAGCCGCCCGGTCGGCACCCGGGTCTCCCAGCCGGCCAGCGCCGTCTCGAGCGCGGGCACCAGCCGCTCGGTGTGCCGACCGCTGGCCGCGGATATGTTCACCCGCGGCGCCCAGCGCGCCGTGTGCAGCTGGCGGTCGATCTCGCGCTCCAGGTAGCGGCGGCGCTCCTCGTCGACGAGGTCCCACTTGTTGTACGCGATGACGAGCGCGCGCCCCGCGTCGATCACCATCGCCACGATCCGCAGGTCCTGCTCGCTGAGCGGCTGGCTGGCGTCCACGAGCACGACGCCCACCTCGGCCCGCTCGAGCGCCGCCGCGGCGCGGAGCGTCGCGTAGTAGTCGGCGCCCTGGCTCTCCTTGAAGCGGCGGCGTATCCCCGCCGTGTCCACGAACCGCCACTGCGTGCCGCCGAGCGTGACAAGTTCGTCGACCGGGTCGCGGGTGGTGCCGGCGACGTCGTCGACGACCGCGCGCTCCTGCCCGGCCAGGCGGTTCAGCAGGCTGGACTTGCCCACGTTGGGCCGGCCGACGAGGGCGACCCGCCGCGGCCCACCCGTTGTCCCGAACGACTCCGGTGGTGTCTGCGGCAGCGCATCGAGCACCGCGTCGAGGAGATCGCCACTGCCACGTCCGTGCAGCGCGCTGACCGGCACCGGCTCACCAAGGCCGAGCGTCCACAGGGCGGCCACGTCCGGCTCGGCCCTGGTGTCGTCCACCTTGTTCGCGGCCAGCACGACCGGCTTGCCCGATTTGAGCAGCACGCCCGCGACCACGGCGTCGGTATCGGTGACCCCGACGGTGGCGTCCACCACGAACAGCACGGCGCCGGCCGTTTCCGCCGCCAGCTGAGCCTGCGCCGCGACCCGCGCGGCCAGGCCGGATGCCGACGGCTCCCACCCGCCCGTGTCGACGATGGTGAAGGAGCGGCCGCGCCAGTTCGCGTCGTAGGCCACCCGGTCGCGTGTCACACCCGGGGTGTCCTCCACCACCGCCTGCCGGCGGCCGAGAATCCGGTTGACCAGCGTCGACTTGCCCACGTTGGGCCGGCCGACGACGGCGAGCACCGGCGCGCTGAGGTCGTTTTCCGGGTTCACGCGGACACAGCCGGATGCCGCGCCAGGTCGACGATCCGCGCGACGACGTCGTCGAGCCCCGTCGCGGTGGTGTCGATCTCGACCGCGTCGGGCGCCTTGAGCAGCGGCGAGAGCGCGCGGGTGGAGTCCAGCCGGTCGCGCCGGGCGAGCTCGTCGCGGGTCAGCGCGAAGGTCGCGGCCGGATCGGCGGACATATCGGCGGCGCGGCGCTCCGCACGGGCCGTCTCGCTCGCGGTAAGGAACACCTTGACCTGGGCCTGCGGTGCGACGACGGTGCCGATGTCGCGGCCCTCGAGTACGATGCCGCATCCGGACGCGTGCGCGCCGGCGATGATGGCGCGCTGCAGCGCGGCGAGCCGCGCGCGCACCGCGGGGACCGCGCTGACCGCGCTGACCGCGTTGGTCACCTCGCGGGTGCGGATCGGCCCGGTCACGTCGATCCCGTCCACCTTCACCCACGGCGCGTCGGGGTCGGTGCTGACCTCGATTGCCGGGCGGTCCGCGTTCGCCGCGACCGCCGCCGCGTCGCCGATGTCGATGCCCGCGCGCAGCATCCACCAGGTGAGTGCGCGGTACATCGCGCCGGTGTCCAGGTAGCGCAGCCCGAGAGCGCGCGCGGCGCCGCGCGCGGCACTCGACTTCCCCGATCCGGACGGCCCGTCCACCGCGATCACGAGTCCGGCCCTGCCTGTAACGGTCACGCCGCGATGCTATACGGCGCGCGGGCGGGCCGTGGTCACCGAGGACCGCCCGGGCGCTGCACGATGGCCAGTTATCCCCAGAACGGGGTTCGCCCCTGCCCTCGTCCCCAGAATCCCGTTCACCCCTGCCACGCCTCTTGACAACATGCCAAGATCGTCAGTGGGGCAGCGCCCCCAGGGAGGGCGGGCAGTGCAGGGAGTTCCTGTTCGGAGATCCGAGATCGAGGGACACGGGCTAGTCGTGGACCGGCCAGCCGTGGTCGCGCAGGGCGGCGGCCAGGCGGGCCACGGCCTCCGGGCGCACGGAGAGCTGGGCGACGCCGACGGGGCGGCCGGGTGAGTGCTCGATCGAGACGTCCTCGATGTTGACGTTGGCGGCGCCGGCCGCAAGGAACAGGCGGTGCAGCTCACCGGGGCGGTCGGCGATCACGACCTGCAGGATCGCGTACGCGGGCGCCGGGCCGCCGCGCTTGCCGGGGATCCTCGCCACGCCCGCCACCCCGCGGGAAAGCAGTTCTGTCAGCCGCTTGCCCGACGTCTCGTCGCCGCCGGATACCTCGCGGAGCGCGTCGGCGGCAGCGGTGAGATCGGCGGCTGTCGCGTCGAGCAGGCTCGCGACGGGCACCGCGTTCGCGGTGAGGATCGACGTCCACATCCCCGCGTCGCCCGCCGCGATCCTTGTCACGTCGCGCAGCCCCTGGCCGGCCAGTGTGAGCGCACCTGGATCCGCGCCGGTCAGCCTGGCCGCCATGGCGGTCGACACCAGGTGCGGCAGGTGCGACACGAGCGCGACGAAACGGTCGTGGCGCGCCGCGTCCACCTCGACGGGCTGCGCTCCGCAGGCGTGCACGAGCGCGCGCACGGCCGCGATCGCGCCCGGCTCGGTCTCCGGCAGCGGGCACAGCGCCCACGGGCGCCCGAGGAACAGGTCCGCGCGCGCCGCGGCGGGCCCGGACCGCTCGCGGCCCGCCAGTGGGTGGCCGGCCACATACGGCGCCAGGTCGCAGCCGAGCTGCCGCGCCTGGGTCACCGGGAGGACCTTCACGCTCGCCAGGTCGGTGTAGACACGGGCGAGGCCGCGCTCCTGCGCGCGCGCGAGCGCGGTCGCCACCGCGGCGGGCGGCACCGCGAGCACGGCGATGTCGGCGCGGCCGCCCGGGAGCCCGCCGGGGGGCAGGATGTCACCCGCGCCGAGGTCCGCGGCGAGCCGCTCGACTCCCTCGTCAGAGTCCGACAGCCACACGCTCGCGCCCCGCCCGCGTGCGGCGAGCGCCACCGAGGTGCCCATCAGCCCGGCGCCGACCACGACAATCCGCTGGCCGTCCAGGGAGGTCATTGGGCGATGTCCAGCCGCAGCGCGGTCGCGCCGCGCAGGTACACGTGCTGGATCTCGGATCTCGTTCTGACCGTGTCGATGTGCATCAGCAGCCGCACCACGCGTGGCAGCGCGTCCGGCACGTCGATCTCGGTGGTGCACAGCAGCGGAACGTCGTGGAAACCGATCTTGCGCGCGGCGAGGGCGGGGAACTCGGCGGTAAGGTCCGGGGTCGAGGTGAAGATGACGCTGATCACGTCGCCGGTGGTCAGGTCGTTGCGGTTCATCACCTCGGTCACGAGCTCGGTCGTGCCGTCCAGGATCGAATCGCCGTCGTTCGCGGCCACCTGGATAGCGCCTCGGATCGCTCTCACCACCGTCTCAGGTTATAGGCCGACACTAAAGTACAGCTCGCCTATCTCCGCAGTGGTCAGCGCGCGGACGGTGCCTGGCCGCAGCGCCCCGAGCCGCACCGGGCCGACGCTGGTGCGCACCAGCCGGCGCACCGGGTGGCCGGCCTCGGCGAGCAGCCGCCGCACGATGTGCTTGCGGCCCTCGTGCAGTGTCACCTCCACCAGCGCGCGGCCACCCGCCTGCTCCACCACGCGGAACCTGTCCACGGAGACCACGCCGTCGTCCAGCACGATCCCGGTGCTCAGCCGGCGCCCGAGGTCGCGCGGCAGCGGTCCCGGCACGTCGGCCAGGTAGGTCTTGAGTATCCCGTACCGCGGATGGGCGAGCCGGTGGGCCAGCTCGCCGTCGTTGGTGAGCAGCAGCAGGCCTTCTGTGTCGTAGTCGAGCCTGCCGACGTGGAACAGCCGCTCCGGCCGGTCGCCGACGAAATCGGCGAGCGTGCGCCTGCCGCGCGGGTCAGACATGGTGGAGAGCACGCCGGGCGGCTTGTTCAGCGCCAGGTACACCAGGTCCTGGCGGGCCGGAATGCGCCTGCCGTCGACGCGGACGATCTGGCGGGCTGGATCGACCCGGGCGCCGAACCGGGTGACGATCTCGCCGTCCACCTCGACCCGGCCCTCGGCGATCAGATCCTCGCAGTGCCTGCGGCTGCCGAGCCCGGCGGCGGCCAGGATCTTCTGCAGCCGGACCCCGGGCTCGGGCCCGGTATCCGGCTCGATCTCAGTTTCCAGCTTGCTCACGCTCGACATCCTCGACGTTGTCCGGCAGGAACGGGGCAAGATCAGGCAGCTCATCGAGGTTCCGCAGGCCGATGCGCTCGAGGAAGTACCCGGTCGTGCGGTACAAGATCGCGCCGGTGTCCGGGTCGGTGCCCGCCTCGTCGACGAGCCCGCGCAGTACCAGCGTCCGCATGACACCGTCGCAGTTGACCCCGCGCACCGCCGACACCCGGGACCTGCTCACCGGCTGCCGGTAGGCGACCACGGCGAGCGTTTCAAGCGCCGCCTGGGTGAGCCGCACCTCCTGGCCGTCGCGGACGAACCGCTCCACCACGGGCGCGCACTCGGCCCTGGTGTAGAACCGCCAGCCGCCTGCCACCTCACGCAGGTCGAACCCGCGGCCCTGCTCGGTGTACCCGGCGGCAAGCTCGCGCAGGGCCGCCGCGACCTCGCCGCGTGGGTGCTCGAGCACCTGGGCGAGCATCACCTCGGCGACGGGCTCGTCCACGACCAGGAGGATCGCCTCGAGCGCGGCGCGCAGCCGCGGCAGCCGTTCCGGCTCATTCATGTCGTCACTCATCGTCTACTCGTCGCTTTCGATGTTGACAGGCTCATCGGTGTCCGGGCCGGTCCAGGTCACGTGCAGGTCGCCGAGCGGCTGGATCTGCTCGAACGACACGGCCTGTTCACGGTAGAGCTCGAGCAGCGCGAGGAAGCGCGCCACTACCTCGTAGGTGCCCGCGCAGTCGGCCGTCAGCGCGCGGAAGGTGGCACGGCGCTGCCTGCGCAGCCGCCCGGCCAGCAGTTCCGCCTGCTCGCGCACGCTGGTGCGCGGCGTGTGGATGTGCTCGACCGACACCGTGGGGACCGGCTTGGGCGTGAGCACCCGGGCCGCGAGCGCGGCGAACTCGGCCGCGCCGAGGCCGACAAGCACCTCGGGGAGCAGCGCGGCGAACGTGGGCTCCATCATCACGCGACGCGGGAAACGGCGGGCCTGCACCGCCATCTGGCTGGCGATCACCGCCGCGGCCTCCTTGTAGGCGCGGTACTGCAGCAGCCGCGCGAACAGCAGGTCCCTGGCCTCGAGCAGGGCCAGGTCCTCCTCGTCCTCCACCTCACCCGCCGGGAGGAGCCTGGCCGCCTTGAGGTCGAGCAGCGTGGCCGCGACGAGCAGGAAGTAGCTCGTCTGATCCAGGTCCCAGACGCCGCCGTGGGCCGAGATGTACGCGATGAACTCGTCGGTCACCTGGGAGAGCGCGACCTCGGTGATGTCGAGCTTGTGCTTGGAGATCAGCGCGAGCAGCAGGTCGAAGGGGCCCTCGAAGACGTCGAGGTGCACCTGGAAACCGACCGCGCCGCCCGCCTCGCCGGCGACGTCGCCCGCAGCCGCGCCGTTCACGGGTCCGACGTTAGCCGAACCCGGAGCGTGCCACGCCATCCGCCGCGTCATCATGGCAGCGGCGGCCCCGCACGTGCCGCGCGCGGTGGTCCCAGGCGGGTCTCACTCCATGATCCGGCGGCGTTCGGCCAGCCTGCGCACGAGCAGGCTGGCCTCGCCGTTCGCGTCCAGGTCGGCGAGCAGCGCGGCGAGCGCCTCGCGGACGAGCCGGCCACGGTCGGCGGAGATGCCGTAACTGCGCAGCGCCAGGCGCGCGTGCTCCAGATCGATCAATTCGGCCTGGGACATGTACACGGTGATCTTCTCGCTGTGGCGCTCACGGCCGGTGGGCTGGCCGGGCCGACTCGACTCGCCACGGCGCAGGTGCTGGACCGGGGAGACGTCGGAGGGGGCGCCGGCGCGGTCGGGTGTCGCGGTGTCCTCATCACGTGGGCTGATTTTGGTAGAGCGGAAGAGCTCGGCAGCTCCAGGCAGTCTT
>DATFVJ010000390.1:0-4229 GCA_035260365.1 Streptosporangiaceae bacterium | reverse complement strand
CCGCCGCCGCCGCAACCGCCGCCAGTGATCAAGCTGACGGCGGGAAGCCCGGCCCGCCCGTGCTGCCGCCCGGGTACATGACCCGTATCTCCCAGCGCGTATGGGCCGCGTTCTGCCGAAGGAGGGCCGCAACCTGTTGCGATACCGGGCATATAGTTCTCCTGCTCGTCTGGCGCCGCGTGAGCAGGCAGCATCGGCGGCGGCCAGGCGGCCGCCTGATACGCCGGTCCCGGCGTTCGATGCGCTCGGCCACGCGACACCATGATGGGCTCAGCAGTTATACGCATGCCGATCTACGTTTTGTTCATCGCTTCGGAGTGGGGTCACGATGAGCCGCAACATCACCTCGATCGTCGGCGGCGTTCCGGTCACGGGCGCGCCGGGCGGCCGGATCACGTCGACCAATCCGGCCCGGATCAGCGAGGTCGTTGCCGAGGTCTCGCTCGGCGATGCGGGCACGTTCGCCGCCGCGGCACGGGCGGCCCGGGAGGCGCAGCCGGCCTGGGCGGACGTGCCGGCCCCGGTGCGGGGCCGGGCGATCGCGCATATCGGCCGGGTGGTCGAGGCCAATGCCGAGTCGCTGGCGCGGCTGGTCACCCGCGAGATCGGCAAGCCGTACGCCGAGGCGCTCGGCGAGGTACGCGAGATCGCCGACACGTGTGACTTCTTCCTCGGCGAGGGCCGGCGGCTGTACGGCCAGACCGTGCCGAGCGAGATGCCGGACAAGCAGTTGTTCACCTTCCGCAACCCGGTCGGCGTCGTCGGCGTGATCACGGCCGGCAATTTCCCGGTCGCCGTGCCGTCCTGGTATCTGGTCCCCGCGCTGCTGTGCGGCAACGCCGTGGTGTGGAAACCGGCCGACTACTCCCCGGCGTGCGGCGCGGCGCTCGCCGAGTTGTTCTCCCGCGGCGGCGGCCTGCCCGCCGGTGTGCTGAACCTGGTGATGGCGGACGGCGAGACGACCTTCGCCGGGCTCGAGCAGGCGCTGGCCCAGGGCTGCGTCGACAAGGTCGGTTTCACCGGCTCCAGCGCCGTCGGTGCCCGCATCGGTGAACTCACCGGCCGTCACCTGCAGTCGGCCTGCCTGGAACTCGGCGGCAAGAACCCGATGGTCGTGACGCCAAGCGCGGACCTCGACCTGGCGGTGCAGGCGGCGTTGTTCTCCGGCTTCGGCACCGCCGGGCAGCGGTGCACGTCGCTCGGCACCGTCATCGTGCACGACAGCATCCACGACGATTTCATCGCGCGGTTCGACCAGGCGACGCGGCAGGCGGCGGTCGGCGACCCGTTCGCCGGCGTCGTGTTCGGCCCGATGCTCGACGCGAAGTTCGCCGAGCGGTTCGAGGACTACCTCGGCTGGATCCAGCCGCACCACACCGTGCTCGGGTCAACGGCGACCGGCCGGATCACCGCGGCGACCCCCCGCGGCGGCTTCGTCGGCGATCCGGACACCGGTATCTTCTGCCACCCCACGATCGTCGACGGCGTGCGCGAGGACGACGCGATCTTCCGCCACGAGACGTTCGGCCCGCTCGTCGGCGTGCTGGCCTACCGTGACCTGAACGAGGCGATCCGGCTGGCCAACGCCCCCGGCTACGGGCTCTCGGCGGCGATCTACACCAGCGAACCCGCCGAGGTATTCGCCTTCCGCCGTGGCGTCCGCGCCGGCATGGTCAGCGTCAACAACTCCACCTCCGGCGCGGAGGCGCACCTGCCGTTCGGTGGCAACGGCAAGTCAGGCAACGGGTCCCGCCAGTCGGGCGTGTGGGTGCTCGACCAGTTCACCCGCTGGCAGTCGATGAACTGGGACTACTCGGGGCGGCTGCAGAAGGCGCAGATGGACGTCACCGAGCTCGCCCCGGACGAGTCGTTCCGTATCACCGGCTGACCCGCGGCCGGCGCGTGTTGCGCCGGCCGCGGGTCAGCCGGTGAGGAGCACGTCAGCTGACAGGTAGCCGCCACATCGGGTACATCTGCGGCCCGTCGGGCAGCTGGACGGGCTCGCCTCGGTCGGCGTACCCGTGCCGCAGGTACAGGCTGCGGGTCCCGGTGTCGCTGGCTTCGAGGTAAGCGGGGATTCCTGCCTGGTCGAGAGTTTCGTGTGCGGCTGACAGCAGGGCGCTGCCGATGCCCCGTCGTTGCACGCCGGGATGGACGGCGAGCATCGCCAGGTGATAGTGGTCCACCCCGGTGGGATGCCGTTCCTGCAGGTGGCGGTCGAAGAGCCGGAACCGCTCGATATGCGGGCCGGTCGCGGCCGCGAGCCGCTCGTCGTGGTCGAGGGACGCATCGTCGTGGCCGTCGCGGACGTGCAGCCACACCGCGGCGGCCGTGCGGTCAGGATTGGTGCGCACAAATCCTGACGCCAGCGCCAGTTCGACGTAGATCTGGAACATGGGCGGGAAGATCGCCCGGCGCTCGCCGGGGTCGCTGATGAGCCACCGGGAGGGTGCCAGGCCGTGGAACGCTTCCGCGATCACCAGGCTGAGCACCTTCAGATCGTCCCAGCCCGCGACCGGAAGGCTGCCGGGGAGCCGTGGCGACTGAGTCTGCGGGCCGGCGCTCACAGCGTCGACCCGCCGACCTGCGGCATGCCGCTGGCAGGCGCCACCGGGACCCGCTGGGTGACGGCATCGGCGCCGCGGCCGATGTTACGGTACACATCCGGCCGCGCGGCCCTCAGCACCGCCGCCCAGACGATGCCGATCACCGCGGCCACGGCGTACGCGGCGGGGAATATCTTGGCCAGCGCCGAGTTGGGCGGGACGCCGAGCAGCGTGGCGTAGTTGGCCACGGCGAGCCATACCATCGCGATCAGGAGGGCGGCCGCCGCGACGGGGGCGATGACGGCCGTCCAGAGATTCTCACCGCGGCGGTCCCGGGCAAAGAAAACGATCACCGAGATCGAGGTCACGGCGGCCAGCACCAAAATGCCGAAACCGCCGGTGGTCCCCAGGTAGAAGAACAGCTTGACCATGGGATCCCAGCCCGCCACCGCGTAGGTGATGATGACAGCCAGGCCCACGAAGCTCTGCAGCAGCGACGCGGCCCGTGGCGCACCGCTGCGGGACGGACGGCCGAGTCCTGACGGCAGAACCTGCTCGCGGCCCAGCGGGAACAGGTAACGGCCCACCGCCGAGTGGAACGCGATCATCGCCGCGAACAGGCTGGTGAGGAACAAGGTCTGGCCGATGTTGGCGAGCAGCGGCGACCCGAGGCCGAAGAGCATTCCCGGGCCCTGCTGCTGTGCGACGGCGGCGACATGATGCTCGCCGTACCGGGCGGCGAGCATCCAGCTCGCGGCCGTGTAGACGATCGCGATCAGGCCGAGGGACAGGTACGTGGCGATGCGGACGGTGCGCTTGGGGTCACGGGCTTCCTCGGTGTAGACCGCGGAGGTCTCGAATCCCACGTAGCCCAGCACGGCGATCGCCAGCGCGGCGCCGACACCGCCGCCCGTCATGCTGCCAGGAGCCAGCGTCCCGAGGCTGAACGAGCCGCCGGCGGGATGCGAGAGGCCGGTCAGGGTCAGGACCACGATCACGATGAGCTCGGCCGTGCCGAGCACCGCGAGCACCCGGCTGTTCAGGTCCACGCGCAGGAGACCGAGCACGGCGACCACCGCCCAGGCGGCCAGCGCCCACTCCCACCACCACCAGTGGATACCCACCTTCTGTGCGGCGAAGCTGGCCGCGGTCGCGCCGAACGCCCCGTACAGGCCGACCTGGAGCAGGTTGTAAGAGAAGACCGCGATACTGGCGGCCCCGACGCCGATCGGGCGGCCAAGGCCGCGTGCGATGTACGCGTAGAACGCGCCAGCGTTCCTGATGTGCCGGGACATCGCGATGTAGCCGACGCTGAAGAGCGCCAATACGGCGGCGACCAGATAGAACGCCGCGGGCACGCTGGTCAGGCCGGTCACGGCGTAGGCCGTGGTCACCACGCCAGCGACGACCGTGAGCGGCGCGACGCCGGAAAGAGCGAAGTAGATCACAGAAAATACACCGAGACGATCTCTGGCCAGGGCGGCCGAAACTGTACTTGGGCGGGTTAATGCGGTCACGAGCTGCTCTTTTCGTCCGGTAAGCGGATGCTTTACTGCGGGTTCAGGTCCGGCCAGTGAGGATGGCGTTGTCAACGACCGCCGTGGTCTCGGCGATCAGGCCATCGAGCGGGCACTCCAGTGATTGCATGATCACGGAGGCACGGGCGCGGATCGCGGCGGGATT